>DASSSA010000132.1:0-46996 GCA_035701505.1 Actinomycetota bacterium | reverse complement strand
ACCACGTCACGTCCTGGAAGGTACCGGCGACCGCAATCGCTTGCGTGGTCGTATCCGAGACCTGGATGTAGACGGGATCCTCGCCGGGTCCCGCTGGCCCGACCAGGCTCGTCCCCGACCCGGGCCACGCGCCTGAGGCCTTGGGTCCGTAGAGGACCCAAGGCGACGTGTCGAGATAGAAGTCGCCGTTCACCCCAGCCCCGGCGCCCGGTGCTCCCGCCCCGTTCAGGATCGTGTTCCCGTCAGCTCCGTCAGCTCCGTCAGCTCCGGCTGGTCCGGTAGGTCCGGTAGGTCCGGTAGGTCCGGTAGGTCCTGTGGATCCGGCGACCCCGGCGGCTCCGATCAAGCTGGTCCCGACCGCTGGCCAGGCGCCTCCGCTCTTCGGCCCGTAAAGGAGGAAAGCTGCGTCGTCGAGATAGAAGTCGCCGTCCGCACCGAGCGAGTCGGGCGGCGCGCCTGCGCCGTGCAGGATCGTGTGACCATCGTCTCCCGGGGTGCCGGGTGTTCCGGCGATACCCTGAGGACCGGGAACACCGGCAGGTCCCACCGGGCCTATCGGGCCGGTGGCACCAGGTGAGCCCTCGGGCCCTTGGACGTTGAACGTGAACCGTCTGGTACCGGACGGGCAGCGCCTCGGCAGCCGCGGTTCCCGGATCAAGCGCACGACGCCCGTTCGACGGTTGTAGCAGGCCGAGAGCACCCCGTCGGAGCCGAGAGTCGCGCCCGCGATGTTTGCAAGCCCCGCAACCGCGAGCACACCCCCCGTGAGTAGCGCGATCGCGCGTCGCGAGGGTCTCCGAACATCGCGTAGCGAGTTCCGCCCGTCCGGGTCCCTCGGGGCATCCATACGAGGACTATCGGACGCTCCAAGTCACCCTTTACATTCGACGCAACACGCAGTTCCGTCGGATATGAAGTCGTTGGGAGTTCCTCTGTCGTGAGGACCCGCCGGCGGAGGGGCTGGTTACTGTGAGGGTGTTCTACTCACTGCTTCGGGATCGTTACAGAATCTCGCAACTGCGGAACGCATTGCTCCCCAAGTCGTCCGAGCATACCTACCCGAGCCATTCACCGGACCTTGGCACAAGTTTTCGGTCGCCAACGCGAGCATGCGCTCCCCGAGCCTCTCAGCTCGAGGGTCTGCGGCGGAACATCGCAGCGACACCGCCGAGGAACGTCGGAAGCGATCGTTGCCAAAAGATCCGCCGGTTCACCACGGCGATGACGGCGATGATGGTCAGCAACCACCAGAGGGACGCCGGGCGCCCGTCACGCCATGTCCGCCAGATCGCTAGCGCGTATCCGGTTGCCTGCAGGAGCATCGACATCGCCTCGTTCTGGGTGAGCGCGAACGCCGCGAGCAGAACCCCGACAAGCCCCAGCCCGAGGGCCGGAGGTATCCAGCCCGACAGTGTGAATCCGAGGACAGCCCCCGCGCCGACGAACGTATCCGCCCACAGGTCGACCTCCCCGAGCCTGGTCCGCCCGGAGGACGCCCTCGCCGCCCGACCGTCCAGGAAGTCGGATATCCACGCGGACCCAAGCAGAACCGCGCCCAGCGTTACTCGTCGGGCTCCAAAGACCGGGATCAGCGCGACTGCGAGAACCAGCCGCGCGAGCGTGAGCGCATCCGCCGCGAGCCCGACCAGGTCACGCTCGTCGTGCCGCGCGGCGCCATGCCCTTCCATATCCCGAGCCTAGCTCGGAGCTCACCTCCAGATCGAACAGCATCTCGGAATCGAACATCTCGCGGAGTGCATGTACGGGTGCCAGGTGTCGGCCACTCGCCCGCCAGGAAATCCAGTTCCGGAAAGCCGGGCGACGGCAAGTGGCTTCTCGATACCTCAGTTCCGTGGATGCTCGAGGCGGCGGCCCTCCAGCACGGGTAGACCGATGGACGCGCAGGTGGAACCCCCGACTACGGCGCGTAGGGGTTCGCCCTCAGTTGGGCGAACACCAACGCCACCAGGATGATCGCGAGCGCCATCGCGACAACGATCGCCCACCCCAGCAGGACCATCCTCCACGGGAAGGGAGCCGCCCACTCCCCTCGGCTACGACGCCCTCTCCACACGATCAATAGCGCGATGACGCGGAACCACCACCAGTCGCCGATCCACTTGGCGAACGGCTCGCTCTCCAGCACCAGTCGAGGATCGATCCTTACTTCGGGCGCGGGTGGCGTGTCCTTACGGCGTCGAACCTGCTCTGTGAGCGGCCCGATGTGACCGCGACCTCGCGATCGGGGCATACCTTCGATTCCTTAGGTCTGGGAGTCCGACGGCACGAACTTGGAACGATCGGAGGAAACTCTACCGAGCCGTCGGGTCGCTCCGGTGCAGGATGAGCGGAGACGCGACGGCGAAGAGGCACCGTGACTCATGCGCCCCTGGATAGCGGTCCGAACGGCCCGTCGCACCCAGTCGCCCGTTACGTTAGTCTTCGCACTATGGGTGGTGTCATCATCGCGCTTGTGTTGTGGGGGTTCTTGGCGCTTCTCGTGTGGACTGCGATCTACCACGCCGTCAAGCTCGGTGTCCGGGACGCCCTACGTGAACGCGACTCCGAACGCAAACGGGCCAGCGACAGCGGCGGTTACGGAGACTAACTCCGGGCTGCGCGAGTGTTCGGATACGTCGACGTCTGTCATGCGATCACGGCCGCAAGCAGGCCTCGCGAACCGGTCCTCCTCGGGGTCCATGTGCAGCGGCCCGAGTCTCGACTCATCGAGAACTGAGCAGATAGGTGACGTCGACGCCCGCGACGATCTCGAGGCCCTGTGAGTGAGTCGGCATCTCGTCGGCAGCACCACCGGCCAGAGCGACAGCGTGTGGCGCCATCCGCATGGCGCCGCCCGAACGTTCTGTCCCGACCTCGGCCACCTCCACGATGGGCCCGAGTTCGAGCCCTGCCGCCTCCGCATAGGCCTCGGCGCGCCGACGGGCGTCGACCATCGCTAGGCGCCGCGCCTCGCCTTGAGCGGGATTGTCTGGAGCTACCTCCCACCGTGGACCGTCCACGGTCGCCTCGGAACGAGCGGCCGCCTCGGCGAGGAGCTTCCCCACCGATCCCGTATCGGGAATGCTCACCTCAACCCGGTTTGAGGCGATATACCCGCGGCGGGTCTCGCGTCTGGAGGACTCCTCCCACTCCGTCCACTCTTGGAGACCGAGCCAGGCGGTGACCCATCGTCCTTCCTCGAGGCCGAACTCGCGGAAGAGCGCCTCCAGCGCCTCGGCCTGGCGGGCTGCTTCAGCGAGGGCTTCGTCGCTGGCCTCCGCCCGATGACGCACCGTGAGCCCGATCCGCACGCCATCTGGTCGCACTCGCGCGATTCCAACCCCTCGGACGGTCACCGTTGGGTCGGACTGGCTATGGGCTTCTCGAGACACGTCCACAACGAATCACCCTATCTCTCAGAGCCCACGCACGATGGCGCGGGAACCGCCCAGGGCTCGCCTCAGTCTCCACGGTCGTGAGGGCATTCACGCAGTGGGTGGGTGGACTGTTCGCGCGGTTCGCGCTCCGATCCGAGCCGCGCGCCGGACCTTCTCCACGCCAGAGCGCAACGGCCATCTTCATCGCGTTCGCCGTGTTCGCGGCCGCGGCAGCTTTCGCATGGACCACGTTCTCGGAGCTCGTGCACGAGGCCGGTCCCCCGACGCCCACCCCAGCGCCGGATCATTCGCCGTCCGGCATCGACCTGTCGAGCATCCCCGAAGGCTGGACGGAGTTGCCGGCACCGCCGGAAATCCGAACCGGGGCTGCACACGTGTGGAGCGGCTCCCAGCTCCTCGTGTGGGGCGGCTACACGGGCTTCGACGAACCGAACGTCGTGGCCAGTGGCCTCGTGTTCGATCCGGTGCAGTCGACGTGGCGACCAATCACGCCTGCGCCGCTTGAACCACGCGCGCTCACGGCCTCTGCATGGACAGGGTCCGAGCTCCTCGTTTGGGGCGGTTGGTCCGGGACGTATGGGTACGAGTTCGCCGAGGCGTTCTTCGACGACGGGGCGGCCTACGATCCGGTGTCGGGCTCGTGGCGGATGCTTCCGCCACCGCCGATCGACGCCCGGGCGCCCCTATCGGTATGGACGGGACGGGAGATGCTGGTGTGGGGCACCATTCTCCGTGTGGAGGATCGTCCCCGTGACGGCGCCGCCTACGATCCCACAACCGACTCGTGGCGACGGATCGCCGACGCGCCCATCGAGCTGACGGACGCCACCGCGGTGTGGACCGGCACCGAGATGATCGTGTTCGGGGCCGCGCTGCACGGTGGGAACGTCCCGGAGACGCCCGCGGCGATCGGCGCCGCCTACGACCCGGCGAGCGATACCTGGCGCCAGCTCCCCGACTCAGACATCGATCCCAATGCCAACACGGCCAGTTGGCTCGAGGGGCGACTGATCGCCTGGGACTACTCGGAGCACACGAGCGCGTACTCGCCGGACGCGGACGCATGGGCGCACCTCAGGGGTCCTCCCGTCGACGCCTGCGAGGATGTCCCGTCGAGCGTGACGGCCGAGGGGTTCGTGTTCGGCCGGCTGTGCGGTGAGCTCGTGGTGATGCTTCCCGGGGAGGACGCCTGGCACAACGTGACGAGGCGCGATCTCCAGTTCTGGCCTGCGACGTTCGCGCCGGTGGAGAACCTGGTGTTCGTGCTCGGATACGAAAAGCCCGATCTGGGCGCGCCCACCAGGATGTTCGCCTTCCGTCCTCCGAGCTCCTTCGCGTGTGGAGGATTCCCCGGCGTTTACGGGGCGGAGCTCGCCGGCGCCGTCGCCGCCAGGTTCGAGCTGCTTCGGTCGTATCGGCCCGAGGAGTTGGTACGTCCGGAGATCGAGGATCTCGTGTCTCCCGCGGGGGAAGCCGTGTTCGAGGATCCCGCGAATGGACTGGGCGGACTGGTGGCGAACGTCGCGCTCGACCGGATCGTGTCGATCGAGCCGCTCGCAGGCGCGGATGGGTTCAGGATCATCGTGCGCCAGTACGATCTCAGCGACGACGGGAAGATCTCCGAGGAGCTCCTACTTCGGGCCGGAACGAACCTATCCGGCGACGACTGCCCGCTGCTCGTCGACGATGCCACCGCGTCCGGTGGCTGACCCTAGCACAGACGGAAACATCATCCGGCGCGCGGCCCCAATCTCCATCCCTGAAGCCTTGGCGAACGTTGCAAAATAGGCGACTGGCCGGCAGGTCTCCTACGACGAGCGATCATTGGAGTGGGTGGGGGAACCAAATCATGGAGACTGAGCGTGGACGCTCCACGGGGCACTGTTAACCCGTCAGGAGATCCACTCGCCCGATGCCGCCATCCGGCCACGTGACCCAGGCTCCCCCGTCCGCTACTCCGATAAAGTACCCGCCCGCCGGAGCTTCAATGGTAGCCGTGACGCTGCCGGTGTCGGGATCGAGTCGCTCCAGGCTGGTGCCGCCCCACTCCCACAACCAGAGAGTGCTGCTGTCGAACGCCATGAGGCGAGGTTGGTCGCCGACCAGGAATCGACCCGTGGATTGATTGGTTGCGGGATCGATCCGGGCGATGGCGGCGCCAAGATCCGCGAGCACGAACACCTCGTGACCGAGACTCGTCGTCCTGCGAGCCCATGCGCCCTGCGCGAACACGGCGTCCCCTCCGGCCGCCACATGGTCGACGGCGAGCCTCCGCCCCTCGTCGTCCACCGCGATCTTGGCGCTGATCTCGTTCGTCGCCGGATCGATCCGGTAGAGACCCAGCACGTTCTCGGTCACCCAAACCGACCCTCCACCGACGGCCAGTTCTCCGGTGGAGTCTCCCGGCACCCTGATCATCTCCACCACATCGTTGGTGGCCGGATCGATCCGGGCGACGACTCCTCGTGCGGTATCAACCCAAACGGCGCCCTCCCCGACTGCCACGTCGTACGGGAGGAAGTCACGGGGACCGGGACAGCTCTCGCATACAGCGAACGGGAGCTCAAGCTCGATCGTCGCGACGACCTGCGAACTGGCGGGGTCGATGCGGGTGACGGTGTCATCCCAGGAGCTGATCACCCAGACGCCCCCCTCCCCCACCGCCACCCTCGATGGATTGCTCAGGCTGACTGAAGCAAGAACCTCTCCCGAAGCGGGGTCGATGCGAAGGGCGCTCCCCCTGCTGTTGCGTCGATCCCCCGAGCATCCTCTGTCGCAAGTCAGCGCCCAGACGGCCCCATCCCCGTAGGCCAACTCAGATGCGCTTCCACGTTTGCTGGGTTGGGGAGACGGGCTATCAACGGTGGCGGCCGGTTGCGGATGTTCGGCGCCGCGGAATGCGACCAAGACAAGTCCAAGCCCAGCGATCGCCGCGGCCGAGGCGACGAGCACGGCCTTGACACGGCGGAGGTTTCGCCGTTTGCTGCCGCGTCGTAGGAGTCGGTCCCAGCCATCCGGCGGCGGTTCGAAGTCGCCCACTCCCAGCTCAAGGAAGTCCTTTAGTTCACTCATCCCGTGTCCTCGCCGTCGTCCGTAGTGCTCTTCGAGCTCTGGATAGCTGGACCCGGACCGTCGATGCGTCGATGCCGAGGGTCTCACTCGCTTGTTCCGCGTTCATCCCGAGCCATTCGACGAGGACTAGGGCCTCCCTCTGCCCACGAGGAAGCGCTGCGAGGTGCCGGCGCAGTTCGTCGCGGGCCTCCACCCCAGTCAACGGATCCGACTCAGGGGAGAGGGAAAACGCGTGCCTCGCGCGCGACGCGAGCCGGCGAAGCCGGCTGCGATTCAAGTTCAGCGCGGTCCGGTACAGGTAGCCGACCGGCGAATCCATCACGCGGACCTGCTCCCATCTCTCGAACACCCTGACCAACGCCTCCTGGGCTAACTCGTCGGCCTCCAACGGATCTCCCACGACCAGGAACAGTGCCCTAGCAAGGCGCCGATACTCCGCCTCGAAGAACTCCCGGAAGTCGGGTCCCGATTCGCTCCTGCCCAAGGCACCTGGCCCCACGTGGTAGTCATCCCGATGCATGAACGTCTAAGCTTCACCGTACGCGTACGAGAAGTAGATGCTCGGGACGCAACGATCAAGATTTCTCCAGCCGGGTCGCGCCTCCCGGCAGCAAGTCCGGACGAGATGGCTGCGCCCCGATCGCACCCACGGACGCGCTTCGACTCCACCCTTTCTCCCATGCCCCGAATGAGATCTCCCTCCACCCGCCAGCAGTCCTGCCTCGCTACTCCGCGGTAAACGGGGTGCCGAGGGGGAGTGGCACCGATCACTTTCGCAGGATGAGTCACGGACATGGACTGCGCCGGAAGGAAGCCACGAGCTGGAAACGGCGAGTAAGAAGCCAACTGGGAGGATGGCCCGCAGCCCCGCTAGATGGTTCCGAGTCGAGGCAGGATTGGCAGTCCGGGCGCTCAAGCGGCGGTCGACGCCGGCGCTCGCCACCTGGCCGAATTATCAACCGGCGGGTCCTCGTACGTCGAGGCTGAGGCGTTCTTGATCAGCAGCCACTCGATCCATGGATCGAATCCGTCGCTCAGTCGATTTTGATCGCCTGCAAGAGGGCCCTGGATATCGCCTGGCGAGGGACGGGTTCGATGACCGAGCCACCACCCGAGGGTCGCTGATGCCAGGATCATGAGCCGTCGAAGGCCACCGCGGCAAGCGGAGCGATGAACTCCCGACCGCCGTGATGGAGACTCCCGCCGGAAGCGACATCGTGTTGAACGAGCGGTCACAGCCCTCCGAAGGCGACACGCGCAGCCAGACCCTTGGAAGATACGAGTGGCTGAGAACGAAGTGATCGATGCGGCCGTCTCGCCCGGGTGACGCGCAAGGAAACTGGAGACGATCCGAAAGCCGAGCGTATATCCGGTCCAGCGAGGCAACTGACCGGTGCCGAAGAACCAGCTTCGGTACTCGGCCATGTCCAACAGGTCGTAGAGCCTCCCCCGTGCCCGGTGCCAAGCGGCCTTCTCCTCACTGCGGGAGAGCGCGTCATCTTGCGGGATGGGCGGCGTCTGAGGGAACGCCTGGATCGAGAAGGCATCCGCGACGCCTTCGAAGACCATCGCGTCCAATAAGGTGTGACCGCTACCAGGTCCGGAGTCCGTCCGCTTCGCGTGGTCGAGCTCGTGCGCAAGCAACGCGGGGAGCCACACCCGCAAAGTTGTCGCGAAGTTCTGGGACGCCGGGTCCACCGCGATTGTCACGTCGCCGGTGGAGGGGTCGCTTCTGCCTCCAATCCCGATCTCGTGGATCACACCCTTGGGGTCGACGCCCATGTCCACCCGCGCGTTCAGTCCAGGAAGGAGGTGAGTGATCCGCCGGAGCGCCTGACTGACGATCGGGGCGATGTCCGTGTCGGACGCCCGAGCGGATTGGATCACGGCAGAGGAGACGTTCACCGTGACACCCTCCTCAACGATTGACACCGGCGCCGGTTGAGCGGTCGAAGGAGATTGGTGGCGGACCAGATTGGGCGAACCAGAGCAGGGGGCAGTCACGATCAACAACGTCACGACCGGGCCGGTGATGCCAAACGACCCCGTTCGCACTGGCCTCTCCAAGCGCTTGTAGAAGACGGGACTCCAGCCAAGTGTAAGTCGGCGGTCCTAGGACTAGCCGGGGCGGACTACCCGGGGGAACTTCATCGACAAACAGTTCAGCTGCCAGGGATTCGCCAACACCGGCCCGCACGGAGAACGTCCAGGTTCACCCCCAATAGGGGATCATGCTCAGCCGCCTCTGGGTCCAGTAGCCGGCGGCTCCTGAGGGGTACATGAGGGCCATCGCTGGTGGGCCCCTGCTGGTGGACGTGGGGATGCTATTCCAACTCCTGGCACGACTTGGTCGCTCAGCTCCACGAACTCATCGGCGACCAGGCCACCCGCGGACGCTGAGGTGACGCCATTACCAGGTCCCGGGGTCGCGAACTGCCTCAACTACCCGTCGAATGGCATCGATCACTACGTCGGGCTGCTCTTCCTGGATGATGTGTCCGCTGTCCCTCACGACGAGGTGCTTTGCGTTCGGGACGAGCCGAGCGAGCTGCTGTTGCAGCTCCTGCCAGACTCGCTCCTTTGCTTGAGCGAACTCCAGTGGCTCGCCGGGCGAAGGCGGATCCGGCACCCCGTGGGTCAGGACGAACAGCGGCATCGGCCGAAGCGGACTGTCCGCCAGAGTCGCGCGCATCTCTGCGGAACTTGCGGCGATGTCGACTTGCTCGTCGTCGACGCGCGCAACGAACGGAGCGCGCGCCTGTTGCTCGAGTCCGGCCTGGTACCCTCGCCACTGATCCTGACTGAGGAGCTCCTTCAGCAAGACCAACCCAGACGCGTCCAGTTCCTCGGAGACCGCATCGACCAGCACCATTCCGACGACCTCGTCGGGGTACCGACTCGCGTACAGCCTGACGAACAGTCCGCCGTCTGAGTGCCCGACCAGGACGAACGGACCGGGAACACCGGCGGCCGTGAGCGCCGCATGCAGATCCTCGACGACGTCCTCCGCCGTCCGTGGCTTCGGTGCGGGATCGCTCGCGCCACCGGGGATGTTGGCCCGATCGCAGCTGCAGACGCGAGCGAGATTAGCGACCTCGGGCTGGACCTTGGTCCAGGCATTCGCTCCCCCTCCGGCTCCAGCCTCGAGGATCACCGTCGGGCTCGCCGAGCCCGAACAGGTCAGGAAGAGCGTCCGCCCTCCCCCAACGTCGAACGCTCCCGTGTAGGGACCGGGGGTCGCGAGCTCCTGGGCCGAGGGGCCAGGAAGATCGCCCAGGTTCAGGTAGGTGATCCGGTGGGGGGCCGCCACCTCGACGTTCATGTATGCGGCCGCGCGCTCCGAGCCCTCCACAGGCCGCTGCGAGGTGATCAGCCCGATCGCTTCGGTGGAACTCAGCGGCACCGAGAACCCGGTAAGGGTGATGTGACCGGCCTGAGCGGAGGTTCGTCGGAACTGCTCGATCAGCGGCTGCGGCGGGAACCCCTGGAGGAATTCGGGGGCGAAGTGCGCCACCACGTCTTCCTCGGTGAGGGTGTCGGCCCCTCCGTTCAGTTGGGCCATGACCCATTCGAGCTGGCTGCCCACCGGCGTTGAGGGGATCTGTACGGTCTCGACATCGCCGCCGGGCGGGCGATCCCCGCTACAGCCAACGAGGAGGGTTGCGGCGAGGGCCAAGCCAAGGAGTACCGCGAGAGGCACTGCGGACCGCTGAGTCTCCCCCGAGTGATCGAGGCCCCCCGTCGATGATCCGATTCGAAGAATTCGTGCCGTACGGTCCGTGGCTCCTTTCCGATGACTCGCTTTCTGCCACCTCATCGCCCCCGCCCCCTGTCTTCGACTTGCCCCGGTGTACCACGTTCGCCATTGATCGAAGCCTCCGCCACCCAGAGGCTGCGAGCCAACTTTGCCTCCCGGTCGAGTGAGGGGGGCGAAACACACCGAACGTCCGGGGTGTTCCCACCCTCCGGGAGTCCGCTGGAGGACGAGGCGGTCGAGGTTCAGTGTGCCTGCACCCCGTCTTCGCGCCTCTCTTCTCGCGCCCGAGTTCGAATAAGGCGCTGAAAGTGAACCTAGCTGGGCGATGTGTGAACCGCCTACCGCTTCTGGAAGGGCTCCGCGACAGAGCGCGGTGTCAGCCAGCTACCTCAGGTGGCCGGGTTCGCAATTGGAGGCAGGTCAGGTCCCCTTGCTGACCGAGGGCGGATGCGTTGATCACGTTGCGAACGAAATCGACTTCGCAACGTCGATGAGATCCGAGAGTGGAATTCTTCCGTTTCCGGAGACCGTCACTCGGATGCCATTCACCACCATGTCCACTCCCCCAATCGTTCCGATGCCGATTGCGGGATCCGCCAGGCCCGCCGGCACTCCATTGACGACCCCGACGGAGAACTCCCAGTATTCCTCCGCCATCCGTTTCCACACCGATTCCGGATCTCTCAGGGTGTTGACACTCTCGTACACGACGACACCTGAATCGTATTCAAGGGCAGCCCGCAATCGCCGCATCCGGGAAGGCTAGCTGGAAGGGCATCGCCGATGCGACCGCATCAAGGGACGATGGTTCGCCTTCACACACCTCACCCGGAAGGACGGGTCCGGGAATGCGGCCGTCGGACTGGCCCCGCGTTCGGTCTCCCGTCTCCCCGGTACTGAGAAGAATGGCAGCCACTCCCAACACCAGGACGCCAGCAACGCCCGCGGCCGTCCATGCCCGAATCTTCGCTGATGATGTCAAAGGTAATCACCTGCCCATCAATCTACGCACGTCTGGGGCTGAGCTTCGACCTTCCTTCTGGTGCGGCCGTCGGTGCGCCGTCGCTTCAACGACGCGATGCTCGAGGCCATCTACATCAAGGACCGGAGAATCGGTCGGGGGGAGTTCTGAGACGTGTTCCCGTCTCTGCTTTCACGCCCGAGTTCGAATAAGGGGCTGAAAGTGGACCCAAGGGGATTCGAACCCCTGACCTCATGGCTGCCAGCCATGCGCTCTACCAGCTGAGCTATGGGCCCAAGGCAGACCGGAAGTCTACTCAGCCCGATGAGACCGCGTCCGAGTTCTGCCACCTGACCCGGGGAGCGTCCCTCCACAGCCGCTCCAGGTCGTAGTACTCCCGCTCCTCGTCGGCGAACACGTGTACCACCACATCGACGTAGTCCAGCAGCACCCATCGGTTCTCCGTCTCGCCCTCCCGTCGGACCGGGCGGATTCCTCGTTCCCGGACCGCCTTCTCCACCTCGTCGACGATGGTCCTGACCTGTCGGTCGCTGGATCCGCTGGCGATCACGAAGAAATCGGTGATGACGATGAGCTCCTGGACGTCCAGGATGGTGATGTCCTCGCCCTGCTTGGCGGCCGCGGCCCGCGCCGCCGCCAGCGCCACCTCCTTGCTCCCCGGGATCCCGGCGGCGTTACCGGGCACTGCCTTCTTCCACCGTCATCCGTTCGTGTAGTCCTCTCCTACCAGGATCGTGATCTCTCCCAGCCCCGAGGGTACCGCGGACACGGACAGCGCTCCCACCCCCAAGAGCCGTCGGATCCGCTCGGCCGCCTCGCGGGACTCTTCCGAGCCCGCCACGACGAGCGTCTCCCGATGGTCGAAGCTCGACGCATTCTCCGAGACCACCACTCGGTAGCCCTCCGGGATGAGGCGTTCGGCCACCAACTCACCGACGCCGGGGGCGCCAGTCCCGTTCAGTACGAGCACCCGGACCGGTGGCTGTCTCGCCATCCCGAACCGCTCCTCCATGAGGGCGGCCACCGCCTCGTAGTCCGGGCGGAGGTATCCGGGCGTCACGTTGGCTGTGGGGAGGACCTGCAATGCCGCGCCCCTCGCCGCCGTGAGGAGCCGGGCGCCCGCGGCCGCATCGTCGGATCCTAGGAAGTCACCGGGGGCCCATTGAGGACCGGCCTGGAACAGCCCGATGAGAGTCTCCCGCCACGTCAGGGCTCGGGCCGGCCCGGGCTCAGTCAGGCCGGCGGCCACCTCTCCCCCGCTCGCCACCGACCCGAACAGCTGGATCCCACCCACCCGGTCCACCACCGCTGCGAGATGGCTCGGATCGGTCACGATGTAGTGC
This sequence comes from Actinomycetota bacterium, assembly GCA_035701505.1. Taxonomy (GTDB): domain Bacteria; phylum Actinomycetota; class UBA4738; order UBA4738; family HRBIN12; genus AC-69. The sequence continues at coordinate 34,444 of DASSSA010000132.1, read as the reverse complement.
GGGATCCACGCGCCGACGAGGTTGGAGATGGCCACGGCGGCGTCGGATCCGTTCAGGGGGGTGACCTCCTTGACCGTGCCGTCACCCTGGCCGGGGATCGTCATCACCACGTTCGGGGGGATGGCGAGCGCGGCCGGCGACGGGGTCCCCGAGGACCCAACGACCGCGATCATAACCGCGTCCATCGACCGGAGCTCGAGCAGCAGGAGCTTCGAAGGGGCGAACGAGCTCCCCGATGCGGGCGCCGCGTTCTGGTCGCGGACCGACACGGTGCCCCAGACCACCACCCCTCCGACCACCAGGAGCGCCGTCGCAACCCGCGCCAGCCACCCCGCCGCCATGGCCCGGAGCCGCGTATGACGGTCTCGCCCGACGAAGAGGCGGACCTTGCCGCGATGGTGCGCGCGCTTCATCGGTACAACCCCGCCTTCTCGATGTAGCTCTCCACGCCCTCGGGCACAAGGTACCGGATGGGCCGGCCCTCCCGAACGCGCTCGCGGATGTCCGTGGAGGAGATGGCCAGGGCCGGGATGTTCATGACGCTCACGTTCGGATGGCGACTGGGCTCTTCCGCCTCGAAGCGAGCCAGGTCGTAGCCGGGCCGGGTGGCCGCGATGAAGTGCGCGAGCTCGAGGATCTCGTCGGGGTCCTTCCATTGGAAGATCTCCAGCACGGCATCGGCGCCCGTCACGAAGAACAGATCCACGTTCCCGCCGCGCTGCTCCCTCAGCTCGCGAAGGGTGTCGACCGTGTACGTGGGACCCTCCCGATCCACCTCGAGCCGCGACACGAAGAACCTTGGGTTGCTGGCGGTGGCGATCACCGTCATGAGGTACCGGTGCTCGGGCGAGGAAACGTCCCGCTCCTCCTTCATCCACGGCTGACCAGTCGGCACGAACACCACTTCGTCCAGGCCGAACTGAACGGCGGCCTCCTCTGCGGTCAGGAGGTGTCCGTGATGGATCGGGTCGAACGTGCCGCCCATGACGCCCAGGCGTCGTCCCACGCCGGCAATCCTACGGCCGGCACCTGGCCTTCCTTCGTATTTCAGCCGGCGGACGTGAGCTTGCCGACCCAGACCCGCAGGTCGCCCAGGTGCTCGTCGTAGTGCTCGGCGCCCGACTCCCGGAACCACTCCTCGGCTTCGGGGGTCACGTCCGGGAGCGCGGCGAACTCGACCAAGGAATGATTCCTCGCCGCGTACAGCTCGGCCGTCACCGTCGACAGGTCCAATCTGCGGCCCTCTTCCAGGAACCGCGCGTTCAGCTCATCGACGTTCGAGCCGTGGTCCCCTCCCTCGTAGGTCCCAACGCGGATCCGCTCGAGCATGACGCCGGCTTTGGCCCACCAAGCGCCCAGATGCCAGAGCAGATCCTTGACCGACCATCCCTCGGCCGTGAGCCCTGGCTCCAGCGCCTGCTGACGCGACAGGCTGTCCAACAGCGAGCGGAGCTCGCTCCAACCTCGATCCTCGGATCGCAGGAGGTCCTCTCGTGGGACCATGATCAGCCTTCTTCCTCCGGGAGGAACTCGAAGGCCCGCTCCCCGATCAGGACCTCGTCACCTCGCCGGGCTCCCAGGGCGGCGAGCTGTCTCTCCACCCCCTCCTTGGCCAGTCGCTTCTGGAGCTGCACCACCTCGCGCGGATCCTCGAAGTCGGTCTCGGCGACCCATCGTTCCACGGCCCGCCCGACCACGCGGAAGCCGGCACCCTCCTTGCGCACCACGAACGGAGGGCGAGCAGGGCGGAGCACGACGAACGGCTGCCGATCCTCCTCCTTGTCCCGGGAGGCCGTCTCGACCAGCTCGGCCACCCGATTGGCCAGCCGGTCGATCCCCTCCCCCGTAAGTCCGGAGACGGCGAGCGCGTTCGGGGCGAGTGTGAACGCCGCCGCCTCGGCATCGTCCACCAGGTCGGCCTTGGTCCCGACGACGATCCAGGGCCGAGTCGCAAGCCCCGGATCGTGGGCCGCGAGCTCCCCCCGCACCGTCTGGAGATCGGCGGCCGGGTCATGACGCGACATGTCGACGACGACCACGAGCGCGCGCGCCCTGTCGAGATGGCGGAGGAACCGGTGGCCGAGGCCCTTGCCTTCGTGGGCCCCTTCGACCAGGCCGGGGACGTCGGCCACGATGAAGCGGCGGTCCCTCTCGGCCACGCCCAGGTTGGGCTGGAGCGTGGTGAACGGATAGGGAGCGATCTTCGGCCTGGCCGCTGTGAGCCTGCCGAGCAGTGTCGACTTCCCCGCGTTCGGCAGGCCCACGAGGCCGACGTCGGCAACGACCCGAAGCTCCACGGACACCTGCCGGTCCTCACCCGGCTCCCCCGCCTCCGCGGCACGGGGCAGGCGGTTGCGGCGGGACGCGAGCGAGGCGTTCCCGCGGCCCCCGCGGCCGCCGCGGGCGACCACCGCCCGGGAACCTCCGCCGACGAGGTCGGCGATCAGACCGGTCTGGTCGAACACCATCGTCCCCTCCGGGACCTGGATCACGAGGTCCGCGCCGCTCGCCCCGGTGCGCTGGCTCCCACCGCCTGGCTTGCCGTCCTCGGCGTGAAGGTGCGGCCGGTCGGCCAGCGCCGAGAGGTCGCGGACGCCCGAGGAGGCCTCGAACAGGACGTCCCCCCCTCGGCCGCCGTCGCCACCTTCGGGTCCACCCCGCGGCTTGAACGGCTCGCGCAGCATCGCAGCCGAGCCATGTCCTCCCCGACCAGCGCGAACCCAGACCGTCACCTCATCAACGAAGGCCATACGGAGATTGTGGTCGAAACCCGCTCATGCGACGAAGATGGGCACGATGCCCGAGGCGGTCACCGTGTGGCTGGTCGAGTTCTCAACGGGCCTGGCCGCCCGGGAGCGCAAGGGAATCCTGAGCCTGCAGCCGGACGTCATCGCCTTCTCGCCGTCCGACGGCTCCGGAGACCTGCGGATCCCACTGGCGCAAGTACGAAAGGCTCGACGGCTCCGCGGCTCTCCGGTACTCCTTCTAACCCGCGATGCAGACGGCCGAGTCGTTCGGACGGCCATCTACTTCGTGCAGCCGCCACCGCTCGAGGACCTCCGAGGTGAGGGCCCCGAACGACCGGCGCCCCTCGGCTTGCGAAAGAGCTCTAAACGAAGGGCCAGACGACAGAACATCGGCTACCTCGGCACGTGGAATCGGCAGCTCAAGGCCGACATCCAGCTATGGGAAAAGGCGATCCGCCATGCGGCGCGTGATCGGCGCTGAGCGGGCTACTTGGGCTCGACCGAGGCCAACCGGCGGCCCCGGGACGAGCGGTACCGGACGATCCCCCGAACCAGGGCGAACAGCGAGTCGTCGCTGCCCTTCCCCACGCCGGGGCCTGGGTGGATCCTGGTCCCCCGCTGGCGCACGATGATGGATCCGGCGTTCACTTCCTGACCGCCGAAGACTTTCACGCCGAGCCGCTTGGACTCGGAGTCGCGCCCGTTCTTGGTGGAGCCGCCGCCTTTCTTGTGTGCCATCGCGCGACCGAGCGTACCAGAGGACCCGCTACTCCCCGGCGCCCCCCGCCGCCTCGTCCGGCGTCCCCGTTGCACCCTTGGGGCGGGCCTTCTTGGCAGCGGCCTTGGCCGGGGACTTGGCGGCCGGGGACTTGGCGGCCGGGGACTTGGCAGGGGACTTGGCGGGCGGGGACTTGGCGGCCGGCCTCCTCGCCGCCGGCTTTTTCTCTCCGGCCGTGGTGACATCGGAGATCTCGAGGAGGGTCATCAGCTGACGGTGACCCTGGCGCCGGGAATAGCCCGTCTTGTTCTTGTACTTCATCACCCGGACCTTGTCCCCCCTCTGCTCGCCGACCGGCTTCGCCGTGACCACGGCCCCCTCGGCCTGCTTGCCGAAGTGCGTCTTGCCGTCGTCGTCCACCACGAGCAGGGGATGGAACGTCACGGTGTCACCAAGGCTGTGCATGTATTCCACCTCGATGACGTCGCCGGGCTTCACCCGATGCTGCTTGCCACCCGTCTTGATGACGGCGTACATCTCTCCTCCTCAGGCTTCGTAGGTCACGATCACGCCCCGTCCCTCGCACGTCGGGCAGGTCTCGGAGAACGATTCCAAGAGTCCACCAGAAACGCGCTTGCGAGTCACCTCGAGCAACCCCAGAGGGCTGATGTCGAAGATCTGGGACCGGGTCTTGTCCTTGGCCATTTCCTCGCGCAGGGCGTCGACGACGTTCCGTTTGTTCTGCTCGAGGAGCATGTCGATGAAGTCGATGATGATCATCCCGCCGATGTCACGGAGGCGAAGCTGCCGAGCCACTTCGCGGGCCGCCTCGACGTTGGTGTTGACCACGGTTTCCTCGAGGTTCGTCTTGCCCACCGACTTGCCCGTGTTCACGTCGATCACGGTCATCGCCTCGGTCCGGTCGATGATGATGTAACCCCCCGAAGGCAGCCAGACCTTGCGGTCCAGACCCTTGTGGATCTGCTCGACGACGTGGAACTCCTCGAATACTGGCAGCTTGTCTTGGTGCAGCCGGACCTTCGGCAGGAGGTCGGGGGCGATCCCGGCGAGGTACTGGGTGACCAGTTCGTACACCCGCGACGAATCGGTGACGAGCTCGCGGAACTCCTCGTCGGTGAACAAGTCGCGGACCGAGCGGACCGTGAGCTCGGGCTCCTCGTACAGCATCGCCGGCGCCTTCGCCCGCTTCGCCTTCTTCTCGATGGCCTTCCATTCCTCGAGGAGGCGGGCCAGGTCGGCCGCCAGGGCTTCCTCGTCGGCGTCCTCCGCAGCGGTCCGGATGATGACGCCGTGGCCCTCGGGCCGGATCGTGCGGAGGATCTGCTTGAGCCGCTTGCGCTCCTCGTCCGGGAGGCGACGGCTGATGCCCGTGATGTCGGAGTTCGGCACCAGCACGAGGTACCGCCCGGGCATGCTGATCTGCGCGGTGAGCCGGGCCCCCTTGCCACCGATCGGGTCCTTCGTCACCTGCACCAGGACGGAGTGGCCGCTCTTCAGGACGTGTTCGATCCGGGGGGCCGCGCCCTCGAGATCCTCCGGTGAGTAGTTCACTTCACCCGCGTACAGCACGGCGTTCCTGCCCTTGCCCACGTCGATGAAGGCCGCCTCCATCCCGGGGAGGACGTTCTGGACCCTGCCGAGGTACACGTTGCCGACCATCGACCTCGCGCCCGCTCGCGTGACGTAGTGCTGGACGAGATCACGGCCCTCTAGGATGGCGATCTGGTCGCGCTCCCCGTGTTCGGTGATGACCATCAGCTTGTCGGTGACCCTCGGCGGGGCGATGGTGGGCTCCCGGCGCCTCCTACCGACGGCCTGCCGCCCTCGACGAAGGCGGGTTGGGCCGGCGACGACCGTGTCCGTCTGGTCGACCGCCTTGCGTCGCGTCCGGCGTCCGGCCGGCCTGGACGGCTCGGGAGCCGTCTCGGCCGAGACGGCCGCCTCAGGCTTCGCATCGGCCTTCGGCCCGGCCGTGGTGCCCGCCTTGGATCGAGCCGAGCCCGCACGTCGGGTCCGTCTCCGTGCCGGTTGAGGGGCGGGCTCATTCCCATCGGCAGCCGCGGCGCTCGTGTCGGCCGGCTCGACGAGGACGGACCCTTCGGCGCCCGCGGCGCATTCCGTGACATCGGCGAGGGCAGCCTTGCGGCGCCGGCGGCGCCGGCGCCGCTTCGCCGACGGGCTCTCGGCCGTTCTGGCGCCATCTGATTCCTCGATACCTTCGGGCTCTCCGGAGGGATCTGCCTCGTCGGGCGACGGCACCTGCGGCTGGGGCTCCCCTTCCGCGGCCGCCGTCCCGGATCGGCGTCGGCCCCGACCACCGCGGTGTCGCCGACGACGGACGGCTGTCGTACCCGCCTGACCATCCGTCGACGAGGTACCGTCGATCGGATCGGGGGCCGTCGCCCCCTCCGCGCCCTCGCCGGTCGCCTCGGACGAGGTTGCTTCGGCGGCGCGACCGGCCGGCCCGTCCCTTCCTCGCCCCGAGTTGCTGCGGCGCCGACGGCGTGGGCGGGGCGCCGCACCGACCTCGTCCCCGGACCCCGATGTCACGGCCGGTGCCTGGATCGACTCTGTGTGCTCCGTCATCCGTTCGTACTCCTTCCCACTCGCTCGTGGGCGCGGGAGTGCCGGAGGGTGGGGATGAGCAGGAGCCGACAACGTGCACCAGTCTGCCCTCGTTCGAGGGTGATGGCTCGGGAGGTTCGTGGAACGCGACCGCGCTTGGAGGGCTGTGAGCCATTCGGCGCGGCAAAGCGCCGCTCGTCCTGCAACCTGTACGCCCTGTTCCGGCACCGGCCGCCCCGGCCGCGGCCCTGCGGGCGATCGCCCGGAGCCGGCGGGGCCTGGCCCGCGCCACCTCTGTCTCGCTCGGGACCCGAAGCCCGCGGCCTCGGTCCGGCGAGGAAAACCTGGATACAGGATAGCAACCCACCGGCCGGTTCCTGGTAGATCGCCTGGTCAGCGGGCTAGGCCGATGTGGCTAGCGCGTTGTCGGCTCGACTTCGAACAGGAAGGGGGAGGCGTCCGATATACTTCGCGGCCCTCAGTGGCCGACACTTCCCTCATGGGCCAGCACGACCACGGCGGTGGCGCCTCCACGCAGGCGACGCCCATCCCCAGCCGTCGGGTGCGGGTCGTCGTGGTGGACGACAACGCCGGATTCCGGGAGTCGCTGCTCGCCCTGCTCGACACCGGTGACCTGGACGTGGTGGGTGAGGCCCGGTCTGGGCCGGAGGCCCTGGAGCTTGTCCCCACGCTCGACCCCGACGTCGTCCTGATGGACGTGCGCATGCCGGACATGGACGGCATCCAGACCACCCGCCGTCTGAAGCAGCTCCATCCCGGCATCGGCATCGTCGCGCTGTCCGGTCACGAGGACCAGCACATCGTCCGAGAGATGCTCGTGGCCGGCGCCTCCGGGTACGTGCTGAAGGACTCCGACGGCGACGAGATCCTGAACGCCGTCCTGCACGCTGCTCAGGGCGGCGGCGTCCTCTCGCCCGAGGTCACCCCCTCGGTCATCGAGGAGCTCACGGAGGCGCTGGAGCGGGAGCGCCGCCGGACCCGTGAGCTCGAGCAAGCCCACGCGGCACTGGTCGAGCGAGCCGCGCAGCGACACGAGCTGGTGGCTCGGCTTTCTCACGAGCTCCGCACGCCGGTCACCGTCATCCTGGGGATGGCCCAGACCTTGGCCAAGGCCGACGACACGTTCGCCCAACGTCAGGAGCTCGCGGACCGGATCGTCGAGCGGTCGGAGGCCCTCGCTCGGCTGGTCGAACGGTTCGAGCTGACGATCGACGCGGGGATGGCGGAGAAGGTGGACGTGGCTGCCCTGGCCCAGGAAGTGGCCTCGCCGTACCCCCGGGTTCGGGTGATGGCGGAGGGCGGTCCGTTCACGGCGACCCTCAGTCCGGTCCTGGGGCGGAGGATCCTCGGCGAGCTCGTGGCGAACGGGCTCGAGTTCTCACCACCGGACGCGGCAGTGACCGTCCAGGTGGCCCGGGGCCGGACCGAGATGGAGGTCCGGGTCGTGGACGCCGGACCCGGGATCGATGCCGACGACCGCGAGCGGATCTTCGGCTTCCTCGAGCAGGTCGAGGATCTGAACGTCCGGGTCCATCAGGGTCTGGGCTTCGGCCTGTCGCTCGCCCGCGGCGCGGCCCGTTCGATGGGAGGCGACGTGGTCCTCGAGTCCTCGGGGCCGGAGGGATCCACGTTCCTGTGGACAATCCACATCGAGGAATGATGCGAAGGTAACGTGTCGCGCCCCGCGGCTACGTCAGGCGTCGCATGTGGATGTTCAGGAGCAATCCCACGGCCGCGCAGTTCGTCAGGAACGAGCTGCCACCGTACGACACGAACGGGAGTGGGATCCCTGTGATCGGCATGATCCCGAGCGTCATCCCCACGTTTACGAACACCTGGATGGCCAGCATCGATGCGATGCCCGCCGCGAGATACGTCCCGAAGGGGTCCTTGGCTAACAGCGCGATCCTCACTGCTCGCCAGATGAGGAGGGCGAACAACATCAGCACGAAGATGGCCCCCATGAAGCCGAACTCTTCCCCGATCACGGTGAAGATGAAGTCGGTGTGCTGCTCCGGCACGAAGTCGAGGTTCGTCTGCGTGCCTTTCAGGTACCCTCGGCCGAGCAGGCCGCCCGAGCCGATCGCGATCTCCGCTTGCGTCCTGTTGTAGTCGGTTCGCTGCGGGTCGTTCTGGGGGTCCAAGAACGCGGTCAGCCGGGCGATCTGATAGTCCTTGACTAGGCCGAGCTGCAGCGCTCCGAAGATCAGCACGATGGCCGTGAGCGCGAGCACCCCCAGGTGCCGTGCCCTGGCTCCCGCCACCACCAGGATCCCCACCAGGATGGCCATGAGGACGATCGACGTCCCCAGGTCGGGCTGTAGGAACACCAGAAGCCCGGGGACGGCGGCGATCGCGGTCGCTCGATACAGGTCCGGCAGCGACAGGTCGCTCGATCGGAGCTGCGAGAGGAAAGCCGCAAGCATGGCGACCAGCGCCAGCTTGGCCAGCTCGGAGGGCGCGAGCTGGAACCCGAACAGCTGGAACCACCGCTGCGACCCACGGATCGTCGTGCCGAGCGGAGTTCGGACCAGGACCAGCAGGGCGAGGCTCGCCACGTAGATGATGCCGGCGTAGACCTTGATGAACCGGTAGTCGAAGCTCGCGGCCACCAGGATGACCACGATGCCGAGCGTGACGAAGGCCAGCTGCTTCTTGAGGAAGAACCCCGGGTCGATATTTTGAGCCACGAGCGAGGCGTGGGTAGCGGAGTAGATCGTGACCAGGCCCACGATCCCCAGAGCGAGCACGGATATCAGCAGGACGGGGTCGAGGTGCCGGAGCGGACGCCGTTCCCAGCGATACAGCTTGGTCGCGACGACGTCCATCAGTCCGTCACTCCGCCGTAGGTGAATTGAGTGTTCGAGAGGCCGTAGAGCCCCTCGATGACCCGCCGCACGATGGGCGCCGCGGTGCTGGAGCCGTGTCCTCCCTGCTCGACTAGCGCTACCACGACGTACTGCCTGCCCTGCGCCTGGGTCATGGCCGCGAACCACGAGTAGTCCTGCTGCCCGAATACCTGGGCCGTGCCGGTCTTGCCGGCCACCTGGACCTGCGAGAAGGGGAACCCGATGAACGCCGAGGCCGCGGTTCCCTGGACCGGGACCTGGGTCAGGGCCTCGCGGACGTACTCGATCTGCGCCTTGAGGAACGGGATCCTGTGGCACGGGGCATGCCACGAATGCAGGACATCGCCGTCGGCCTCCTGGGCCCGGGCGAAGACGTGGGGCGGGCAGGCCCGCCCGCCGTTCTGGATCGCCGAGTACGCCGCGGCCAGCTGGAGCGGGGTCACGAGCGTGTCGCCCTGCCCGATCGACATGTTGATGAAGTCGCCGGGGAACCACTGACCATCGGGGAACGACTTCGGGTATTGCTTGTGGATGGCCGACTTCCATTCCGCGTCCGGAACCCGTCCCTCTTCCTCGAACGGAAGGTCGACATGGGTGTATCGGCCGAATCCGAACGCTTGGAGGTCGCGCTGAATCTGCTCGACCGGTGGATCGGTCGGTGGGTAGTACCGGCGCCAGTACTCGTACCCGATCGGGTAGAAGACCGTGTCACACGAGTCGTACAAGGCCTGGGCGAGGGTCATTGATCCGAGATCCACCGTGGTCCAGTTGTGGAACACCTCGTGCAGGGGGTCCTCGGGCACGTCCCAGGAGGGGGGGCAGGGGTAATAGTCCGTGGTCGACACGATCCCCCGTCGCAGCGCGGACAACAGGACGAACGGCTTGTAGGTGGACCCCGGCGGGTACTGGCCCTGCGTGGCCCGGTCCAGGAGGGGATAGCTCTTCGCCGCGCCGAACCGTCGCTCGAACTCGTCCGAACTCATGCTCCGGACGAACAGCGAGGGATCGAACGAGGGCGCGGAGGCTAGCGCCTTGATGGCGCCGGTCGCCGGATCCATGACCACGACGGCGCCACCGTTCGCCTGCAAGTCGCGCCCCGTGTCCGAGTCGTAGAAGCCGTGGGCGTACTGAAGGCCGAGATTCAGGCTCTCCTCGGCGATCCTCTGGGCCTTGATGTCGATGGTGAGGACGACGTCCTGGCCCCGGACGGGCACTCGTTCACCGATCGGGCCCAGGTTCTGGCCGGCCGAGTTGACCCGGTAGCTGACGACGCCTTCCGTCCCTCGCAGGAAGCGCTCGTACGCCGCTTCGACGCCGGTGACGCCGACCTCGTCGCCCGGACGGTAACCGGCGAAATCCGGAGCCTTCAGCTGCTTCGGGCTGATCTGGCCGAGATACCCGAGGACATGGGCGGCGAGACTCCCCTCGGGGTAGACCCGGACGGGCTCCGCAATGACCGTGACGCCGGGAAACTGCCGTTCATGCTCGCTGACGTAGAAGTCGATACGCTTGCCGACGTCGGCCTCGACCGGGACGGGCTGGAACACGTAATAGCGAGGATCCTCGACACGGGCGGCGAGTTCTTCCGCCGGCACGCCGAGGAGCTCGGATAGCCGGTAGAGTTCGTCTTCCAAGCGCGACCCGGCCTCTTGTTTGTTCACCGTGACGACCAGGCTCAGCCGGTTCGTCACGAGGAGGTTGCCGTGGTCATCGAGGATCCGTCCTCGCTGCGCGGGGATGTCCATGAGGCGCACGGAGTTTTGGTTCGCTAGATCGCGGAACTGGTCCGCCGCCAGCACCTGGAGGAACCACAGTCGAGTGGTGAGCGCCGCGAACATGAACGCCACGAGCGCGGCGAACACCTTCAGTCGCAGCCCGGTCCGGCCCTCGGTCACCGCTCCGTCACCATCGCACCACCCGCCGTGACCGCGAGGCCTCGGCCGCCCGTCGAAGGACGGGGTAGACGAGCGGGGTCAGGATGGCGTTGTACGCAGCCGACAGCCCGGCCACCCTGAACAGGTACACGGCGGTGCTGTCGAACTGTCCGAGCAGGAAGGATACGAGCCCGTAGAACAGGACCCCGCAGAACGTCCCACTTGCCACGACGACGACCGGAAGCACCGGTGAGGGGCTGACGACGTATTGGCGGAGGAGCCCCACCGCGTAGCCGAGCAGGGTGAGCGTGAGCGCGGTGATGCCCTTGGGTTGGTTCAGCAGAAAGTCCTGGGCCATTCCCCCGGCGAAGCCGGTGACCGCGCCCGACGACGGTCCCTCGAGCATCGCGAATACGATCGTCAGGAGGTACATGAGCTCCGGGCGGGCACCCAGCAGGCGGATGTCGGCCAACACCGTCGTCTGGAGCAGCAACGCTGTCACGATCACCGTGGCAAGCGTGAGGAACCGGCGCACGAGCCAGGCTACCTCGACCCACCCGAAAGGACCACCAAGACGATGTCGAGGCTCGAGAAGTCGACGGCCGGCGCGACCGTGATGAACTTCTCGAGTGCGGCGACGTCGGGAACCACGTGCGAGACGGTTCCGATCAGGATGCCGGGCGGATACATGCTCTGGGCCCCGCCCGGGATCCGGTACCCGGCCGTGAAGACCTGCTCCCCCGCCTGGACCTCGGTCGTGGTGTCCACTAGCCCCATCTTCATGTCCTGGTCGCTCTGACCGGTCAGCAGGCCCGTGGTCCTGGAGAACTCCAACCGCCCCGCGACCGCGGAATCAGGATCCACAATGAGCTGCACGATCGAGGAGTCAGGCGCGACGCGGACGACATGGCCCACCAGGCGCTTCCCGCTTGCGACGACCGGCTGGTCGAGCTTGATCCCGTGGTTCGAACCCTCGTTGATCGTGATCGTCCACTCGAAGTTCGAGACCCCTTTGGCGATCACCTGTGCCGCTATGGTCCGCACGTTCGGGCCGAGGCTCTGGGTCACCCCGAGCAGCCCTTCCACCTCGTGAAGGCGCTGCTCGACTTGGGACGCCGTGGCCAGCTGCGACTCCGCCTGGGCAAGGCGATCCTTCAGATCCTCGTTCTCCGTCCGGATGGCGGGCAGGCGGACCAGGGTCGAGAAGAAGTTGCCGATCGGATGCGTGACCTTGGACACGACCTCCTGCAGCGGGCTCATGACCGTGAGCGCGGTCCGTCCCAGGCTGGCGAGCGGACCGTTGTCGCCCTCTCGGTAGTCGACCGTGATGGTGAGCAGCGACACGGAGACGAGCGCCACGACGATGAGCCTCGCGCTTCGCGCTCTGGTGGGGATGGCCATCCCGCTACCCGCGGGACGGGCTCACCAGGACCCGCTGGAGCACCTCGAACTCCTCCAGGCACCGGCCGGATCCGATGGCCACGGAAGACAGTGGGTTCTCGTCGATGCGGACGGGCATCCCCGTCTCGTGTCGGAGTCGCTTGTCCAGTCCCCTCAGCAGGGCGCCGCCACCGGTGAGCACGATACCCTTGTGCATGATGTCGCCCGCGAGCTCGGGTGGCGTCCGGTCCAGGGTGGCCTTGATGGCATCGATGATCGCGGTGACCGGCTCGTCGACGGCCTGGCGGATCTCGCTGTCGGAGATCTGGATGGTCTTGGGAAGGCCGCTCACCAGATCGCGGCCGGGGATCTCGGCGATCAGCTCCTCCTGCATGGGATACACCGACGCCACGGCGAGCTTGATCGCTTCGGATGTCCGTTCCCCCAGCAGCAGCGAGTACTCCTTCTTCGCGTAGCTAATGATCGCCTCGTCCAGCTCATCTCCGCCGATCCGAAGGCTGGTACTGGTGACGATGCCGCCGAGCGAGATGACCGCCACTTCGGTGGTCCCCCCACCGATGTCCACGATCATGTTGCCGCTCGGCTCATGGATTGGCAGGCCCGCGCCGATGGCCGCGGCCATCGGCTCCTCGATGATGTACGCGCGTCGGGCGCCCGCCGCGATCGTCGCCTCCTCCACCGCGCGCTGCTCGACACCGGTGCATCCGGAGGGAACGCACACAACGACCCGCGGCTTGGCCAGGAGGCGGCGCTTGTGGACCCGCTGGATGAAGTACCGAAGCATCTTCTCCGTCACGTCGAAATCGGCGATGACGCCGTCCTTCAGTGGGCGCACCGCCTGGATGTGGCTCGGCGTTCGGCCGATCATCCGTTTGGCCTCGTTGCCGACCGCGACGATAGCCCCCGTGAGCGTGTTCACGGCGACCACGGAGGGCTCGTTCAGTACGATCCCGTTCCGCCGAACGTAGACGAGCGTGTTCGCCGTCCCCAGGTCGACAGCCATGTCTTGCCCTAGGAACCCAAATACGCCTTCGGCGCCAAGGCCTCGCCGGCGCTCCGACGTGGGAATTCTTCGCTGAACCCTCTCGGCCATGGGATTCGCGCCCTGTTCTACAGGAGGAACCCTGAGGTGGCAACTCAGGCACGGCCGGGAGCGCGACGCCGGGGTGCCGTAACCCCCGACGTGGGAGTAGGGTCACAGGTGCCGATGATCATCGCTCGCGCGGGGGAAGTGGCGCGATGGCGATAGCCATCCTGTTTCCCGGACAGGGATCTCAGTTTCCCGGCATGGCCGACGCGTGGACCGAACATCCAGCCGGCGACTCGGTGCTTCAGGATGCATCGGAAGCCCTCGGGCGCGACGTGGTCGCCGGCTGCCGCGACCATCAGGCTCTGTCCACGACGGAGTTCGTGCAGCCGGCCCTCCTCGCCTGCGATGTCGCGGCGAGCAAGGTCCTCGAGGCCGACGGCGCCACGTTCGGGGCCGCCGCCGGCCACTCGCTCGGAGAATTCGCCGCGTTGGTCGCCGCCGACGTCCTCGACTTCGCGTCGGCATTTGAGGCGGTGGTCACGCGGGGACGGGCCATGCAGATGGCGGCGGATCAGCAGCCCGGAACGATGGCCGCGCTGATCGGCGTGGGGCCGACCGAGGCCACCGACATCTGTGAGGCCGCCGGCCGCGGCGACATCCTCGCCGTCGCCAATGAGAACGCCGCGAACCAAGTCGTACTGTCCGGATCTGTGGCCGCCATCGAGCGGGCCGAGAAGGCCGCGAGGAGCCTGGGCGTCAAAGCGATCCGGTTGAAGGTCGCGGGAGCGTTCCACTCCCCGCTCATGCAACCGGCGGTGGAACCGATCCGTGCCGCGTTGGCGGGGCTGGAGTTCCGGGAGCCCCGGTTCCCCATCGTGGCCAACGTCTCTGGACGATTCGTCGGCGATCCCGCCGCGCTCCGAGATGGGTTGTCCCGCCACGTGGTCTCCCCGGTGCGCTGGGAGCGCTCGATGCATGTGCTCGAAGGGGCCGGCTTCGACGTGTTCGTCGAAGCCGGCCCCGGCCAGGTGCTCTCCAAGATGGTGAAGCGAGAGTTGCCGGGCGTGCGAGTGACAGCGGTCGGCTCCCCGGGTGAGGCGGAGGATTTCGCCCGCTCCATCTCACAGGACGTCGTGTCGTGAGCCCATCGCGGCGGGAACCGGACGAGGGCTCCGGCGAATCGGTCGGTCTTCCGATCACGCTCATCGTGTCACCGACCAACGGGAGGCTACGCGTCCTGCCCCCGGTCCGGTTCCGTGGCGGACGCGAGTGGGTGGAGGCGGGCCAGCCGGTCGCCCGCGTCGAGCATGGGGGGTCGACCGACGATATCCTCGCTCCCATGCACGGACGGATGGGAGGGCTGCTCGGACACGAGGGGCAGCCCGTGAAGACGGGCCAGCCGGTCGCCTGGATCGAACGCGGAGGGGAATCCTCCGCGTGAGCGGGCGTCGCCACGCCACGATCGCCGGTGTCGGGTCGGCGCTTCCCGATCGCGTCGTCCCGAACGCGTACTTCGAGTCGATCCTCGATACGAGCGACGAATGGATCCGTCAACGTACCGGCATCGGCGAACGGCGGTTCGCCGCCGATGGCCAGACGACATCCGATCTGGGGACGGCAGCGATCCGGTCGGCCCTCGATGCCGCCGGCATTGCCCCAGACCAGCTCGACCTGATCATCTGCGCCACCCTCACGCCCGATACGCCGATCCCCGCCTCCGCGGTGTGGACGCAGCGCAAGCTGGGCATCGGATGCCCCGCCTTCGACGTCAACGCGGCGTGCGCGGGGTTCTCCTTCGGGCTCTCCACCGGAGCGGCGTTCATCGAGTCCGGGGCGGCCGAGACCGTCGCCGTGATCGGCGCGGAGGTGCTCTCGCGGGTCCTGGACTTCACCGATCGAAGCACGTGCGTGTTGTTCGGCGACGGCGCCGGTGCGGTCGTCCTTCGGCCCTCGGACTCGCCCGGACTCATCGGCTCCGTCCTGGGAACCGATGGGAAGGCCGCGGAGATCCTGATCATCCCGGCGGGCGGTTCCGCTCGGCCGGCCACGGCGGAGAGCGTGGTTGGCCGGGAGCACACGATCCGGATGCCCTCGGGCCGAGAGGTGTTCAAGCGGGCCGTCACGGAGATGGCCGGCGCCTGCCGCGAGCTGCTCGACAAGTCCGGCTTCGAGCCCGGTGACGTGGACCTGCTCATCCCCCACCAGGCCAACTCCCGGATCATGGTCGCGGTGGCGGAGCGTCTGGGGATCGGCATGGAACGTGCCGTCGTCGACGTGGCGGAGATCGGCAACACATCGGCGGCGTCCATCCCCATCGCCCTGGACCGGGCGTGGCGCGCCGGCCGGATCGCGCCGGATGCGCTGGTCCTGTTGACCTCGTTCGGCGCCGGCCTCGCTTGGGGGGCGAACCTCCTTCGGTGGACGGCGCCCGAGCAGGCATCGTGAGGGTCGCCGTCGTCACCGGGGGATCCCGAGGCATCGGCCGAGCGTGCGCCGAGGCGCTGGCCGGATCGGGGTGGACGGTGGCCGTGGGCTACCGGACCAGCGACACCGACGCGAAGGAGACACTGCACGCGATCGAGGTCGCCGGTGGCGTGGGCGGGATCGTGAAGCTCGACATCCTCGACGAGGGCTCGGTGGCGGAGGCGTTCCGCGAGGTCGGCGCGACGCTCGGTCCCGTCACGGGCCTGGTCAACAACGCCGGCTACTCGCGCGACGGACTGATGCTGAAGTACTCCATGCAGGAGTTCGATCGGACCGTCGACACGAACGTTCGCGGCGCGTTCCTGTGCACCCAGGCCGCACTTCGAAGCATGCTGCGGGCCCGATGGGGGCGCATCGTGAACATGTCGTCCGCCGTGGCGCTCCACGGCAACGCTGGGCAGACCGCGTACGCCGCGTCGAAGTCGGCACTCGTCGGCATCACCAAGTCGCTGGCCCGAGAGGTGGGAGGCAAGGGCGTCACCGTGAACGCCGTCTGCCCCGGCCTGCTCGATACCGAGATGACCTCGCACCTGACCGAGCAGGCCCGGGCGTACTACGTCGACCAGACCCCCCTCGGACGCGCGGCCCACCTCGAGGAGGTGGCCGCGGTGGTCCGGTTCCTGATGTCGGACGATGCGTCCTACGTGAACGGCGCGGTCATCGCCGTCGACGGCGGGCTCACGGCATAGTCGCCAGGGCCCCGTCCCTCTAGAGTTTGCCGAGCGTCGAAGAGAGTCAAGGAGGAAGGATGGACAAGGGAGAGATCGAGGCCCGGGTCCGCAAGGTCCTGTCGGAGCAGCTGGCCGTGGACGAGGGCCAGGTGACCCCCGACGCCCGTTTCGCCGAGGACCTGAACGCGGACTCGCTCGACCTCGTGGAGGCCGTCCTGGCCCTCGAGGAGGAGTGGAACATCGAGATCCCCGAGGAGGAGATGGACGGCGTGAAGACCGTTGGGCAGGCCGTTCAGCTCGTGGCCTCCAAGCTCGGTGTCAGCTGAACGCAAGGTCGTGATCACCGGCATCGGGCCGGTCACGCCGATCGGCATCGGCGTCGATGACTTCTGGGCCGGTGCGACGTCGGGCCGGAGCGGGATCCGAAGGATCACGAGGTTCGACCCCTCCGATCTACCGGTGAAGCTGGCGGGAGAGGTCGACGGGTTCGACGTATCCAACTGGCTCGACGTGAAAGAGGCCAGGCGGACCGACCGGTTCGTCCACTTCTCGATCGCGTCGGCAAAGCTGGCCTGGGAGGACGCAGGGAACCCGGAGATCAAGGCGGACCGGGGCGGCGTCGTGTTCGCCACCGGCATCGGCGGGATCGAGTGGCTGTTGAACCAGCACAAGGTGTTGCTGGAGAAGGGCCCGGGCCGGGTGAGCCCGTTCATGGTCCCCGCGCTCATGGCCAATGCCGCCGCCGGCCACATCGCCATGGCATTCGGCCTGATGGGCCCGAACTTCTGCACCGTGTCCGCATGCGCGTCCGGGGCTCACGCGATCGGTGAGGGCTACCGCATGATCCGGGATGGGATGCTCGACCTCGCCATCGTGGGAGGCTCCGAGGCGGCCACCCTGCCGCTGACCGTGGCAGCGTTCGCCCAGATGACGGCCCTCACGAAGAACCCGGACCCCGAGACCGCGAGCCGCCCGTTCGACGCCGATCGTGACGGGTTCGTGCTCTCCGAGGGCGCATGCGCGCTGATCATGGAACCCGAGGACGGCGCACGGGCCCGTGGAGCGAGGGTGTACGCGGAGGTCGTTGGCTACGGGGCCTCCGACGACGCCTTCCACATCACGGCGCCCGACCCCAAGGGCTCCGGGGCGGCATTGGCCATTCATCTGGCACTGGAGGACGCGGGCGAGGAGCCCTCGGCGGTGGACTACGTCAACGCGCACGGCACATCGACTCCCCTGAACGATGCCTCAGAGACCGCGGCCCTCAAGGCTGCGCTCGGCGACGAGGTTGCTCACGAGGTTGCGGTGTCCTCCACGAAGTCGATGACCGGACACATGCTGGGGGCGGCTGGGGCAGTGGAGGGCGCTGTGTGCGCGCTGGCCATCCAGAGAGGGGTCATCCCTCCGACCATCCACTACCGCACGCCCGATCCGGACTGCGACCTGGACTACGTGCCGAACGAAGCGCGAGACGCCGAAGTTCGCTTTGCGATCTCCAACTCGTTCGGTTTCGGCGGCCAGAACGCCGTCGTCGCGTTCCGCAACCCGTCCTGACGACCAACCTCCAATGCTCAGGGCGTGAACGTCCGGTAGTAGGACGCTCCGTCGAGCACGGCACGGGTGGCCATGTCGTCGATGACGGTGTCGAACCGGATCCGTCTGGTCGACCATTCCTCGGTCCCTACTCGGAACCGCCCGTCGGGCAGCGGGACGAGCTCCCAGTCCTCGTCGCCCCATCCCCACAGGAACCGGAGCGATCCGCGCCGGGGCAGGATCCGGAAGTTCGAGTACCACGGGTTGTGCGAGCGCCAATGGCCGGCAACCACCTCCCACCGGGTGGGCCGCTCGAACGTCACCGGTCCGGCGTACCGATCGTTTCCCCACCATCGGTCGCCGTGCGTCACATGGGTCACGTGCGTCGCGTCGCGCTCGAACGATAGAGGGAAACGTTCGAATCCCGGATGGGCCACGACGAAGGTGTCGCCTTTCTGCCGCACCAGCGCCGCCGGCTCGCCGTGGTTCACCAGGAGCAACCGGCCATGGTCGGCTATCAGCGTGAGCTCGCCGTACTCCGAGCGATACGTGCCCGCATAGTCCTCGGCCCTCTCCACACGGTCGAGGGGTATCGGATCGGGGATGTCGGGCAACGGCTCGTCCCTGGACCACGCCGAGAGGGTCCGCAGAGCGAATCGCGCGGCCGGTCCGCGGTTCGCGTCCGCGTTCGCCAGGATGATGACGCCGACGCCCTCGTCCGGATCCACCCCCATCCACGCCGAGAACCCGACGGTGGACCCGGTGTGCCCGATGGACGTACGCCCATCCACGGTCGTGGTCTTCATCCCGTAGCCGTAGACCTCGCCCGGGGCCTCGGGATCCTCCGCGGTGGGCTGGATCAGACGCGCGAAGCTCGGTCCGGAGAGCAGGGGGTCGCCGCCCCATAGGAGCATGCGCATGTAGGCGCACATGTCCTCGGCCGTGGAGCAGATCGTCCCGTCCGCGGTCGCGCTCTCGATCCACGGGGCGGGGACCAGACCATGGCTGGGGTGCCGGGGCCGGTCATCGAACGGTGGGACGTGGCCGGTGGCGCTCGTACCCTTTCCCTCAGGCGTTGTGATCGGGTCGGTCGATCCCATGTGGAGCGGTTCGAGGATCCCGGTTCGGACGAGCTCCCACCACGGCTGCCCCGTAACGGCTCCGAGGACCAACCCCAGCGCCTTGTAGCCGGCGTTGGAGTAATGGAACCGGGTTCCCGGGACGAAGCCGAGCTCCGACCCGCGGAGAGCCCACAGCTCATGCACGCCCTCGCCGGTGAAGTCCCGGCCGGTCGGCAATCCCGCGGTGTGCGTCAGGAGGTGGTGAACGGTGACCGGCACCGACGGCGATGGGACATCGAACCATGGCAAGTATTCGGTGATCGGCGCGTGCAGATCGAGCCGACCCGCCTCGTGCTCCTGGAGGATGGCGATGGCCGTGAACGACTTGCTGATGGAGCCGATCTGGAAGCGGTGCTCCGGCCGGACCGGCTGGCGGGCGGGGAGGTTCGCATGACCAACGGTGACCACTCCGAGGGAACCGTGACGGCTCGTGAGGCCGATGGCGATCCCCGGCGTCTGGATGGTCGAGAGATGGCGTTCGACGAACCGGCGGACGTGGGCGACGGGATCCGCCGTCTTCCCCATGACGGACCTATCCGAAGAAGAGTGTCAGCTCGCGCTCGGCCGACTCGGTCGAGTCGCTTCCGTGGACCAGGTTCTCGGTGATGATCACGCCGTAATCGCCACGGATCGTCCCCGGCGGGGCGAGCGCGGGATCGGTCGGGCCCATCAGTGAGCGAAGGACCGGGACGGCACGCTCGCCCTCCACCCGAGCCACGACCACCGGCCCGGAGCCGATGAACCCGACGAGCTCGTTGAAGAACGCCTTCTCCCTGTGCTCCGCGTAATGCTCCTCGGCCGTGACCCGCTCGATGGTGATCATCCGCATCTCGGCGAGGCGCAGCCCCTTGGCTTCGACCCGTCGTAGGACCTCACCGATCAAACCGCGCCGCACGGCGTCCGGCTTCACGATGAGCAGCGTCGACTCCACGGCCATTTCAGGGAGCCTTTCCGAGTGCGCGGCGAGCGTCCGCGACAGTATAGAGAGAGCCGGTCACCAGGATGAGGTCGTCGCCTCCGGCGCTGTCCCTCGCCGCCTGGAGCGCCTCGGCCACCGAGCCGAAGGTCTCCACGGGGATCCTGGCTCTGGCCAGAGCCTGGGCCACGCGTTCCCCGCCGACCGATCGTGCGCTGGCGTTGCGCGCGGCGTAGGCCCGGTCGGCGAGGGGAGAGAGCGAGGCGACGATTCCCCCAATGTCCTTGTTCGCGGAGATGGCGATGACGAGGTGCAGCCGGCTCCACCCGAACGCCTCGGTGAGTGCCGACGCGAGTGCCTCCGCCCCGGCGGGATTGTGCGCGCCGTCGACGACGATCGTCGGCCGGTGGGCCACCACCTCCAACCTCCCGGGAGAGCTGGCGGCCGACAGCGCCGATCGGACCGCGTCCAGTGTCAGCGCCTTCTCCAGGAATGACTCCACGGCAACGATCGCCGCCGCAGCGTTCCTCGCGGCATGCTCACCGAAGAGCCCGAGCGGAATCTCCTGGTACTGGTCGAAGAGCCCTCGAACTCCGATGACTTGCCCCCCGACGGAACGGCGGCGATCCGAAAGGGCGAAATCGTGTCCCTCGTACCGCAGTCGCGCCTCGAACGCCTCGCACCGATCCTGGATCACCTGGAACGCCTCGGGGGGCTGCTCTCGACACACCACCACCTTGCCTGGCTTCACGATGCCGGCCTTCTCCGCGGCGATCTGTTCCAGTGTGGAGCCGAGCTCGGGGTGATCGATGGCGATGGGGCAGATCACCCCGACATCGCCGGACACGAGGTTCGTGGCGTCCCACGCGCCGCCCATCCCCACCTCGAAGGCGCCGAGCGACACCGGCTTGTCCGAGAACCACACGAACGCGAGCGCCGTGAGCGCTTCGAAGTACGTGACCCGCTCGCCCTTCGCGTCCACGAGCTGGAAGTACGGCAGCAGCCGTTCGTACTCCTCGCCGAACTCCGTCTCGGAGATGGCTTCGCCACACACGGAGATGCGTTCGGTTACCGAGTGCAGGTGCGGCGAGCTGTAGAGCCCCGTCCTGAGGCCGTGCTCGCAGGCCAGGTCCGCGATGAGGTGGGCCGTGGTGGTCTTGCCGTTCGTCCCGGTGACGTGGATCGTCGGATACGTGAGCTGTGGGTCGTCGAGCAGGTCGGCCATCGCGGAGATCCGGGCGAGATCCGGGACCATGCGGTCGGGTTGCCGGTCGTCGAGCTCCGCCAGTGCCTCGTCGAATCGCATGGCCTGGTCAGGCAGACGCGAGCGTCGTCTCGACGGCGAACACGTCGCCTTCGACCGTCTCCAAGCGCTCGATGTTGCCGGCCTCGCGGAGGTCGGCCGCCACCGCCTCGAGGATGGCCAGGCGTTCCTGTCTGTCGCGGACCACCACGCGCTCGGCCCTGGCCCGGAGCGACTGCTTGTTCAGGGCCTTGAACTTGCGAACTTCTCCCAGGACGGCGGCCGTCACGTCCAGGACCAACGGATCCGCTCCCACGGCCGCCTGGACGAGCTCCGTCCCGGTGGGCCAGGGTGCAAGGTGCACCGAGCCCTCCCGCCACCACGACCAGACCTCCTCGGTCACATAGGGCAGGAACGGCCCGAACATCCGCAAGAGCACCGCGAGGGCGGCGCGCCGCGCCGACACGGCCGATGCGGCCGCGTCGGCGCCGCGCGCCCCATACGCCCGTCCCTTGACCAGCTCCAGGTAGTCGTCGCAGAAGCTCCAGAAGAAGCGCTCGGTCACCTCCAGGGCCCGAGCATGGTCGTACGCGGTGAACGCGCGAGTCGCCTCCTCGATGGTGTCGGCGAGCTGCCGTAGCATCGATCGATCGAGGGTCTCGGTCACGGCCCCGTCGCCGGCCTCGATCGAGAGCGCGAACCGCGACGCGTTCAGGACTTTGATGGTCAGCCGGCGTCCCACCTTGATCTGGCTCTCGTCGAACGCGGTGTCGGCGCCGAGGCGCGCGCTCGCCGCCCAGTAGCGGACGGCGTCCGCGCCGTATCGCTCCAGGAGCGGCATGGGCGTCACCACGTTCCCCTTCGACTTCGACATCTTCTTGCGCTCGGGGTCCAGGACCCATCCGGAGATGGCCGCGTTGGTCCAGGGGAGCGAACCGTGCTCCAGGTGCGACTTCAGCACCGTGTAGAACAGCCAGGTCCGGATGATGTCGTGGCCCTGGGGCCGAAGGTCCATTGGGAAGACCCGGCCGAACAGGTCGTCGTCCTCACACCACCGTCCGGCGATCTGGGGCGTGAGCGACGAGGTGGCCCATGTGTCCATGATGTCTGGATCGCCGACGAAGCCCCCGGGCGCGCCGCGCTGCTCCGCCCTGAAGCCCTCGGGGACATCGCTGGATGGATCCACCGGCAGCCGGTTCTCAGGAGCGAGCAGGGGGTGCTCGTGGTCGGGCTCGCCCCGGTCGTCGAGCGCGTACCACACCGGGAACGGGACGCCGAAGAACCGCTGGCGGCTGACGCACCAGTCGGAGTTCAGCCCCTCCACCCAGGACTCGTACCGGGCCCGCATGTGCTCGGGGTGCCAATGGAGCTCACGGCCTCGTTTGACCAGGTCTTCCCGAAACTCGAGGGTCTTCACGAACCACTGCCGGCTGGAGATGATCTCGAGAGGCCGTTCCCCTCGCTCGTAGAACTTCACCGCGTGCCGGACGGGCTTGGGTTCGCCGACCAGTTGGCCGGAATCGGAAAGGAGCCCGACGATCCGCCTCCGGGCTCTGGAGGCGGAGAGCCCGGCCAGCTCAAAGTGTGCCGCGTTCGCGGCTTCCACGTCGCGTGACTCCCACCCGGGCTGGCCCCATCGCGGCGGCGCGATCGTGCCGTCACGCTGCACCACCACCCGTGTGGGAAGCGAGAGCTCCCGCCACCAGATCACGTCGGTCATGTCGCCGAACGTGCAGATCATGGCGATGCCGGTCCCCTTCTCCGGGTCGGCGAGCCGGTGGGCCACGATCGGCACTCGCGCGCCGAAGAGCGGCGTCAGCGCATGCCTGCCCACCAGCTCACGGAACCGCCCGTCCTCGGGGTTCACCACGAGCGCCACGCAGGCCGGGATGAGCTCGGGGCGTGACGTCTCGATCTCGACCGAGCCGCCGGCCTCGAGCTCGAAGGCCACGCGGTGGTACGTCCCGTCCACCTCACGGTCCTCGATCTCCGCCTGCGCCACGGCGGTCCGGAAGTCCACGTCCCACATCGTGGGGGCCTCGGCCTGGTACGTGAGGCCCCGGGCCAGGAGGCGGAGGAAGGCTCGCTGAGACGCCCGGCGGGAATGCTCGTCGATCGTCGCGTAGGTCATCGACCAGTCCACCGACAGCGCCAGGCGGCGGAACAGATCCTCGAAGGCCCGCTCGTCCTCGGCCGTCAGCCGGCCGCACAGCTCCACGAAGTTCGGCCGCGACACTGCCACGGGCTCGCCGTTCGAGCGCTCGAACGCGTCCGGGTCGAAGTTCGGGTCGAAGGGAAGGGAAGGGTCGCACCGAACGCCGAAATGGTTCTGGACCCGTCGTTCGGTCGGAAGGCCGTTGTCATCCCATCCCATCGGGTAGAAGACCATCTTGCCCGCCATCCGTTGGAACCGGGCGATCACGTCGGTGTGCGTGTAGGACATGACGTGGCCGACGTGGATGTAACCGCTCACGGTGGGGGGTGGCGTGTCGACGGCGTAGATCTCCTGGCGCGACCTCGACCGGTCGAACCGGTAGGTCCCGGCGGACTCCCATCGCTCGCCCCAGGTAGCTTCCAATCCTTCGATGCTCGGCTTCTCCGGCACGGCCATGCGCGGAGTCTACGAGACGTCGCGTCGACGGACCGCCAATACACTCTGCCATGGACCGTCTGCGCTGGAAGGGCTAGGCCGTCCGTTCCTTGCGAACGCGCGGTGCGGGTTCCTGCCGCGGGACGAGCGTGGGGTTGACCCCTGACATCACCACGTTCTGATCGATCAGGCACTTGGTGACGTCCTGTCGCGAAGGAAGTTCGTACATCACGTTCAGCAGGACCTCCTCCATGATGGCCCGAAGGCCACGCGCCCCGGTTCCGCGGAGGATGGCTTGATCGGCGATGGCCGACAGCGCGTCATCCTCGAACTCCAGCTCCACGCCGTCGAACTCGAAGAACTTGCAGTACTGCTTGACCAGCGCGTTCTTCGGCTTGGTGAGGATGTCCACCAGCGCCTGCTTGTCCAGGTTGTGCACGTGGGTCAGGACGGGCAGGCGTCCCACGAACTCGGGGATGAGCCCGTACTTCAGCAGGTCCTCGGGGAGGACCCGCGCCAGGATCTGACCGATGTCCTTCTCCTCCACCCGCCGGACGTCGGCGCCGAACCCGATGCCCCGGCTCCCGATCCGGCTCTCGATGATCTTCTCCAGGCCGGCGAACGCACCGCCGCAGATGAACAGGATGTTCGTCGTGTCGATCTGGATGAATTCCTGATGCGGGTGCTTGCGCCCGCCCTGCGGCGGGACCGATGCCGTGGTCCCCTCGAGGATCTTCAGCAACGCCTGCTGGACGCCCTCGCCCGAGACGTCCCGTGTGATGGAGGGGTTCTCGCTCTTGCGGGCGATCTTGTCCACCTCGTCGATGTAGATGATCCCGGTCTCGGCCTTCTTCACGTCGTAGTCGGCGGCCTGGATCAGCTTCAGCAGGATGTTCTCGACGTCCTCGCCGACGTACCCGGCCTCGGTCAACGCCGTCGCGTCGGCGATGGCGAACGGCACGTTCAGCATCTTGGCCAGGGTCTGGGCCAGCAGGGTCTTCCCGCATCCGGTGGGCCCCAGGATCAGGATGTTGGACTTCTGGAGCTCGACGTCGCCGTCCTTGGCCCCCACCTGGATCCGCTTGTAGTGGTTGTAGACGGCCACCGACAGGACCTTCTTGGCCTGCTCCTGCCCGATCACGTAGTCGTCCAGGAACGTGTAGATCTCCTGGGGCTTGGGCAGCTCCTCGAGCTTGAGGTCGGAGGTCTCGGAGAGCTCCTCCTCGATGATCTCGTTACAGAGATCGATGCACTCGTCGCAGATGTAGACGCCAGGGCCCGCGATCAGCTTCTTGACCTGCTTCTGGCTCTTCCCACAGAAGGAGCACTTCAACAGGTCCGAGTCGCCCAGCCTCCCCATCGCCTCCGAGCTCCTTGACGGAAACGGCCGGGTTCCTCACCCGGCCCCTCGAAACGGATTCTACGAGCTTCCGGCGGCCGCCGCTGCAAGTTCGGGGAGCATCTTCCGGGTGCTGATGACCTCGTCCACCACCCCATACGCCACGGCCTCTTCTGCGGTCAGGATGAAGTCACGATCGGTGTCCTTGGCCACCTTGTCGAGCGGCTGGCCGGTGTGCTTGGCGATGAGCTCCTCCAGGAGCTTGCGGTACCGCGTGATCTCCTTGGCCTGGATCTCGATGTCCACGGCCTGGCCCTGTGCTCCGCCGTGCGGCTGGTGCAGCAGGATCCGGGAGTGGGGCAACGCGTAGCGCTTGCCCTTCGTGCCGGCCAGGACGAGCACCGCGGCGGCCGAGGCCGCCTGGCCCATCACGATGGTCGACACGTCGGGCTTGATGTATTGCATGGTGTCGTAGATGGCGAACAGAGACGTGATGTCGCCGCCAGGAGAGTTGATGTACAGGTTGATGTCCTTCTCGGGGTCCTCGGACTCGAGGTGCAGGAGCTGCGCCATGATGAGGTTCCCCACGTTGTCGTCGATTGGCGTGCCCAGGAACACGATCCGTTCCTTCAGCAGGCGCGAGTAGATATCGAACGACCGCTCGCCGCGGCTGGTCTGCTCGACAACCACGGGGACGAGGTAGTCCTTCAGCTCGGTCATGACTGCTCCTCCGCTCGATCCTGCTGGGGAGGCTCGGACGGTTCCCCGGTTTCGTCGGAAATCCGGTCGGCCGCTCGGCGCTCGCCTTCCGAAACGATATCGGCATGCTCGACGATCCAGTCGAGCGCCTTCGAGCGGATGATATCACCGGCCAGTGTTACGACCTGACCGGTCCGTTCGAGCGTTCGGGCCACGTCCTTGGGGTCCCGGTCAAGGGATGTGGCCAGGAGGCCGATCTCGTTCCCGATCTCCTCCGGAGTCACCTGGATGTCCTCCTTCCTGGCTACCGCCTCGAGCACCAGGTCGCCCCTGATGGCGCGCAGGGAATGGGCCCGGGCGTCGGACCGGAACCGCAGCTCGTCGAACCCCTGGGCGTCGAGCACCTGCTGAAGGGTCACGCCGGCCTGCTCGGCTCGCTCCCGCGCGTGCCGGACCCGATGCTCGGTCTCCTCGTCGACCAGCGTATCGGGGAGGTCGACGTCGACGGTGTCCACCAGGGCTTGCAACGCCCGGTCCCGGACCTCGGCGTCGGCGGCCCGCTCCTTGTTCTGACCGAGCTGCTCCCGGAGGCTCTGGCGAAGCTCCTCCAGGGTGTCGAACTCGGAGGCTGTCTTGGCGAACTCGTCGTCGGCGCTCGGGAGGCGCTTGGCCTTGACCTCCTTCACCAGCACCTGGAAGGAGACCTCTTGCCCGGCCCGCTCGCCGATGCGATCGGGAAGGGTCGCGTTGAACTTCAGGATCTCGCCCGCCCGCTTGCCTTCCAGCTCCTGGTCGAGCTTCTCCACGAACTCCCCCGAGCCCACCTCGTACAGGTAGTCGGGCCGGGAGGCCTCGGGAACCTCCTCGCCGTGGACGGTGGCCCGAAGGTCGATGACGACGTAGTCGCCGACCTTGGCGGGACGGCTCACCGGATCGAGCTCGGCGAAGCGTTCCCGGAGCCGGTCGAGCAGCTCGTCGACCTCGCGGTCGGCAACCTCGGTCGGCGGCCGCTCGACCCGAACGCCCGTGTAGTCGGACTCCTCCAGCTGCAGCCGCGGACGGACCTCGACCGTCGCCGTGAAGACCAGCGGCTTCCCCTCCTCCACCTGCTCGAGCGCGATGTCCGGATCCGTGATCGGCGCGAGCTCGTTCTCCCGGATGGCCTCCCGATAGTAGGTGGGGACGGCGTCTTCCAGGAACTCCGCCACGACTGCTTCGCGGCCGACCTGCGCATCGATGACCCTGCGGGGGGCCTTGCCCTTGCGGAACCCCGGCACCTTGACCTGCTGGGCCACCCGTCGATACGCGGCGTCGAGGTCCTTGCCGAAGCGGTCAGTGGGGATCTCGACGGTCAGCTTGACCTTGTGCTTGTCGGTCTCTTGGACGGTTGTCTGCACGGCGAGGCGAGCGTACCGAAGAATCCCGACACGTCGCCCTGCTTGGTACTTGGTGCCGGTGTCCGGGCGGATGGCCGGGCCGTGTATCGTCCGCCTCGATGTTCGACGAGGAGCTCGAGTTCGCGGGCGATCTCGCCGGCGCAGCCGGCGAGATCGCCCTCTCCCTCTTCGGCACCGACCTGCAGGTCAAGCTGAAGCCGGACCGCTCGCCTGTCACCGAGGCCGACACCTCGATCGAGGCCATGGTGCGCGAACGGGTACGAGAGCGATATCCGTCCGACGCCGTGCTCGGGGAGGAGGGAGGTCTGGAGGGTGGCGGCAACCGGCGGTGGATCGTCGATCCCATCGACGCCACGAAGAACTTCGCCGACGGGATCCAGATATGGGCGACGCTGATCGCACTCGCGGTGGAGGACCATCCCGTCCTGGGCGTGGTGAACGCGCCCGGGCTCGGCGAACGATATGAGGCGGTGCGGGGCGGCGGAGCCCGGCTGAACGGCCAGCCCATCCGGGTCTCCCGAGCCGACCGGTTGAGCCGGGCGTTCGTGCTCCACGGCAGCGTGGAACTGGTCCTCGAGGGCCCACACGCCGCCTCGCTCCAGGAGATCTTCCGCGACGCTCGGCGGAACCGGGGGTTCGGAGACTTCTGGGGGCACATGCTGGTCGCCCGGGGTTCGGCAGACGCCATGTTCGAGCGGGAGCTTGCCACCTGGGACTTCGCCGCGGTCCAGGTGATCGTAGAGGAGGCCGGAGGCCGGGTCACCACGTTCGAGGGTGAACCGCTCGAACACGGCGGCAGCGTTCTGTCGACCAACCGGGTGCTCCACGACGAGATCTTGGCCCGGCTGAAGAGCCGCTGAAGATCCCACCCTGAGCGAGAGGGCATATTATGTGACCCTCGGTCAGACACGCCCTGTTGAGCAGCGGGAAGTGTGCATCACAGAGGACGGAGGCTGAGCGATGGACGGTGACCTGAGGTCAACCAAACCGAGGTCCCTCGCCAAGCGCGATGCCATCACCGAGGCGGCCATGCGCCACTTCGCGGAGCACGGGTACCAGGGGGCCCGTGTGGAGGACCTGGCCCGGGAGCTCGGTATCGCCAAGGGCTCGATCTTCCAGCACTTCGGAAGCAAGGCCGGCTTGTTCCTGGCGGCCTACAAGCGGGCCGTGTCGTCGCTGCCGGCGTGGCTCGACGCGCCGAGCGACGTCGTCGAGACGGGGTTCTGGTCGGTGCTCGAGTACTGGCTGGAACGCACTGAGCACCTGATCCGCGACGACTGGGTCCCCTATCGAGTGTCGCTGATCGGCAACTACGGGACCGACCTTACGTTGAAGCGGGACATCAACCGGTTCCTGCTCTCGGAAGATCCGTACGGGACGCTCGACTTCGTGGAGTTCGGCATCCGGCGGGACGAGGTGAGAGCCGACGTCGATGCGGAGATGATCGCGTCCATGCTCGACTGGCTTGCGGAACGGTTCCAGGACGCGCTGGTCACCGAGGAGCTCGACCCGGGGCTGTTCCATCGCCGCTCGGACGATCCCCAGCGGCGTCGCGAGCTGCGGATCCACCAGTTCACCGAGCTGCTCCGAAGCGCAATCGGTCCCAGGAGGGCTGAAGCGTCCCTGGTTTAGCCACGGAGACCATCGGGAACGTTGGCCCCACCGAAGGAGGTGCGGTACGTGCTCCAGCTCGCGTATGTGTTGGCGAAGGGATCCGAGATCAGCGTGAGCCTTCGGATCCCCGGGATCCTTGCCATCGTGGCAGGGATCCTGATCCTGATCTTCCCCAAGCTGCTCAACTACATCGTGGCCGGCTACCTGATCTTCGTGGGCCTCGTGCAGATCTTCAACATCCGATTCTGAGGCCTCGCCCAGCCAGCCCGCCTACCGCCGGACCAGCGCGGCGTCGCCATCGAGCTCGGTCACCCGGCGGCGCCGGTAGTTGAACAGCGCGAACCGGTCGCAGGCCGTCTCGGCGGCCGCGCCCCTGCCGAGGCGCACCTTCAGGTACCAGTGCATCCACTCGTGCAGGTACAGGAACCGGAGCACCTCCCGAGGGGTCTGGAACGTTACCCCCTCGGTCATCCAGATGAACCGCATCCCCTTGCCCGGCCGGCGCTTGGCCGCGTAGGGCACGATCTCGCCAAAGGCGAAGAACGGCTCGGGCACCTGCAGCACGATCTCCCGGTTGTCGAAGTCGGTCCAGGCGGACAGGTGGGGCTTCTCCCGGTACCGAAGCGGCTTGACGACGATCCGGTAGCCGGGGGCAGGCGGAAGGCCGTACAGCATCGCCTGGACCCTGTCCCGGGGGATGGCGGCGACCTCGGAGCGCACCCTCATGGCGGGACGTTACATCGCGCCAGCGACAGCATGCGAGTCGGCCCCTGACCTGCGGAGACGGTGTGCCAGAGGGCTCCGGGTCGGTCGTCGTCGGGGCGGGCGGATTCGAACCGCCGACTTCCTGGCCCCAAACCAGGCGCGCTACCAGGCTGCGCTACGCCCCGCGGCCCGATTGTAGGGGTCGTCCCACGCCCTGACTGGTCAGATCCGGAAGCTGCCCGCGCCGACCATGGCCACGCCCCCGCTGACCCGGACGCTCCAGGAGTCACCCTCGGGCTCCACCTCGACGTGGAGCACGCTGGGCCTGCCCACCTGGTCGCCTTGGCGGATCGCGAGCTTCCCGGGCATGCCGCCGACCCCCCGCGCCGCCAGATAGGCGCCCAGGGGCCCCGCGGCCGAGCCGGTGGCGGGGTCCTCTCCGATCCCCAAACCGGCGTCGAACAACCTCGCGGTCGCGCCCTGGTCGGTAAGGGCGAACAGGTAGATGCAGTCCGGTCCGTAGCGCTTCCACAACGCCCGGAGGGCGTCGTCGTTCCGGGTGGCCCCTCGGAGCGTGGGTTCGTCGCGCACCGGGACCAGGAGGTGGGGCAGCCCGGTCGAGACGAGCTGCGGTGGCAGGTCAGGATGCAGGTCAGCCGGGGTGAGCCCACCACCTGCCGCGACTTCGTCCAGGTCATCGATCTTCGGACCGAACGTCGGTGGCAACTGGTGCATCGTGGCGAACCCGGGGTCGATGTCCACCTCAACCGGGAACTCGCCTGCCGTGACCACCTGCGTCAGCGGCGACCTCACCCTTCCCTCCGCCACCATCACGAACGCGGTCCCGAGCGTCGGATGGCCCGCGAACGGAAGTTCCGCGCCCGGCGTGAAGATCCGCATCGAGTACCGGTCATCGTCGTAGGCCGTGACGAACGTTGTCTCCGAGAAGCCGATCTCACGGGCCAACGACTGCATGGTCGCTTCGTCGAGGGATCCCGGCTCGGGCACGACGCACAGCTGGTTCCCCGTCAGCGCACGCTCGCAGAACACGTCCACAAGGCGAAACGGGACCTCGGTGCCGGGAGGAGTGGGAGTGCCGCGCATGCAGGGCAACGTATCGCAAGCCCAGCCCGGTGACCCGTTGCTACCGTGGTCTCCATGGAGGGGAGGCCAGCTCGCAGGTACCGCGACGGCGCGCGAGCCGTGGCCCCACTCGCCGTAGCGGTCCTCGGGTTCGGCATCTCGTTCGGCCTGCTCGCTCGCTCGGCGGGCATGAGTTGGCTCGCGCCGATCGTGATGTCCGCGACGACCTTCGCCGGATCGGCGCAGTTCGCCGCGGTCTCGATCCTGGGGGCGGGAGGCACGGTGTCCGCGGCGGTCATCGCCGCCGTCCTGCTGAACCTCCGCTACGGACCCATCGGCGTCTCGGTGGCGCCGTGGCTCGACGGGCCTGCGTGGTGGCGGTTCCTCCGGGCTCAGCTAGTGGTGGACGAGTCGTGGGCCGTGGCGGCCGAGGGCGAGGGACGGTTCGATCCCCGGATTCTGGTCGGCGCCGGGCTCCTGCTCTATCTCGCATGGGTGGCCGGAACGGCCATCGGGGCGCTCGGTGGCCAGGCCCTCGGTGACCCGAAGACCCTCGGCCTTGACGCGGCCTTCCCCGCGCTGTTCCTGGCACTGCTGCTGCCGCAGCTTCGGAACCGGCGATCGATCCTCGCGGCCGTCCTCGGAGGGGCCATCGCGCTCGCCCTCATGCCGGTGGCGCCAGCCGGCGTCCCGATCATCGCGGCGAGTGCCGGATGCCTGATCGGGGTGGGCCGGAAGTGACCGACGTCTGGATCGTCGTGCTGGCGGTGGGAACGACCACCGTGGCCATCAAGTCGCTGGGGCCGGTGCTGCTCGGGGGCCGGTCCCTGCCTTCCGCCGTTTCTGGGGTTGTCGAGCTGCTCGCACCCGCGGTGCTGGCCGCCCTGGTGGTGACCCAGGCGCTGGCCAGCGGTCAATCGATCTCCCTCGATGCCCGCTTGGTGGGCATGGGCGCCGCGGGGATCGCCCTGTGGCGCAGGGCGCCCATCCTCGTGGTCATTGTGGTGGCCGCGGCCGCCACGGCCCTGACGCGCTTGCTCGGTTGAGGCCGGTCCGCTGCTACGCTTGCGGCTGTTCGCGGGCGTAGCTCAATGGTAGAGCTCCAGCCTTCCAAGCTGGTGGTGCGGGTTCGATTCCCGTCGCCCGCTCCGCTGGTCGGGCGCCGTTTCCGCAGGTCATCGACAGGATGGCGATCCGAGGACGGTACTCGCTGATACCCGCCACTTTACGCCGTTCGTGGCCTCTTGCGGCCTGGCTGTGGCGGTTCCACAAAGGCTTCAGCCGCAGGGACGGACCGGAACACCATCAGGACCGTTTCCCTCGAATGTCAGTATTGGCGATCTCATCGCTCTGAGGGTAGACGGTGGGCTGGGCGAGCGTTTGGGAAACATACCTCGACATCCAGTTTGCCACTCGCGCTCCACGTGCCTCCCTCATCATCTTCGGGCATGGGTGGGGGCAATCTCGACTTCTCTCGCGGCGGGCGCGATGCGCGCTACCGTGGTTCGATTGATTGACGCGGGTCAGACCTGAGTTCGGCCATGGGGAGGGATTCGACCATGACTGGAGGACCGGGAGCAAAGGGCGCTCCACACACGTTCAGTGAGGACGAGGGCGCTCGAGAACAAGCCCTGTTCGGTCTCGGGGATGAGGAACGTCGCGAAGTACTGGCGTGGGTAGGCGAGAACCTGCCATACGTGCGGCGGACCGCCGTCGGGCAACGACCCGTCTACTGGATCCTCGGGATCGGCTTGGCGGTCGGCTTGGCGGCGTATGTCGGTGGGTACCTGCTCAAGTCGTCGACGACGACGGAGCCACTTGGACTGGTTGCCGATCTGCTCTATACCTTCGGTTGGGCACTGTGGACCGGCGTCGTCGTGGTCGTGTTCCTCCAGATCCTCCCCGAGGCCAAGCGCCGTCAATTTAAGCTGGCGCTCGATGCTTATGAGGCAGCTCTTCGCGAGGAGGCGGGAGCCCGAAGCGACGAAGCATCGCCCGATTGACAGCCGAAGTTCCGACCAACCAACCGCAGGTTCGATTCCTGTCCCCCGCGCTCCATCGCCTTGGCCCCGGCTCGATCGAGGAAGAAACCACAGAAGGAGCTATCGTCCTTCCACCTGCATCGCTTCCTCGTCGGTCATCCACGGCGGGCGGACGCGGTGTCCGACGGTCGAGATGTGGTTCTCCTCGACCTCCTCGCCGTACTCCCATGCCTCGGCCCGGCGGATCGCCAGGATCTCGTTGATCTCGCCCGCGTGATAGGACCAGTGCCCAGCCACCATGGCCACGATGCCGTGGAGCGGCGCCGTCCCACCCCAGTGGACCGGCCGAGGAGCCTCGAGGTCGACGGGCTCTACCGTGGAGGCGAGCCACCGCCCGTAGCTGCGCTCGAACCAGGCCACCACTTCCTGGAAGTACGCCTCGGTCGGCTCGATCGCGTCGCGCATTCCGCGGGGCCAGTCGGTTTGTTCCCAGCGCCTCGGCTCTTCATCGAACGCGCAGGAGTGGTACACGGCGCTCCAACCGGCGACGTGTTTCATGAGGCCGAGGATCGAGCGAAAACCGCCTGCCGCATCCAGTGCCTCATCCATCGACACGTTCCGGACGTTGTCCACGAACATGTCGTGCGCTGCCTCGAGGACCGCGTGCGCGAGGCGGTGTTGCTCCGCCATGGAGGCGTCAGCGAAGGCCCGTGCGAAGGTCCATGTAGTTGGTCTCGATCGAGACATACTTCTGCCAGGCCTGCACCCACCCGTCGTCCGAACGCGAGAAGCGGTAGGCGGGGGTGGCCGGCGCGTTCCGGTCCCAGATCCCGAAGTACTCGCGGCCGTAGCCGAGCAGGTACCGCTGGCCAGAGTGCGTGAACTCCACCTTCTCCTCCGGCCCGGCCTGGGTCGAGGGCAACTGCTGGGTGGGGAACGCGGTCGCGGGGGCCGGTTGCGGCGCGCTCGTGGCCCCAGTCATGCCGGCCGGTGGGGTGTCCGCTCCGGCCGGAACCGTTTCCACGAGCCAGGTCAAGCAGTACCGGCACCTGATGGCCTCGTCGTGGATCTCTTCCACGCAGTACGGACATTTCTTCATCGACGGCTCCTCCGGTCCGAGATCTCCAACGCTACACGGTGCGGGGTATCTTGAGCACCTCGCCGCCTTTCATGACGAACGCGACGTCCGTGAGTCTGGCCACATCCTCCAGGGCGTCCCCCTCGACGGCCACCAGGTCGGCAAGCTTGCCCGCATGGACCGAGCCGATGCGGTCCTCCCACCCCATCAGCTCGGCGGCCGCGATCGTCGCGCTCTGCACGGCCTGCATCGAGGTCATGCCGAACCGCACCATGTACGGCATCTGCCGGGCGTTCCAGCCGTGCGGATACACGCCACTGTCAGTGCCGAAGGCCACCTTGACCCCCGCCTTCACCGCCTTCTGGAATCCTTCGCGTTGGGCGTCGGTCGTGTCCTCGTTCTTGCGCAGGATCTCCTCCGGCCAGCCGCGACGGCGGCCCTCCTCCTCGATGTAGTCGCCGCAGTAGATGTCGGCCACGAGGTAGGTCCCCCGCTCCGCCATCAGCTCGACGGCCTCGTCGTCGACGAGCGAGCCGTGCTCGATGGAGCGGGCGCCGGCGCGGACCGCGCGCTTGATGCCCTCCGCCCCGTGCGCGTGCGCCGCCACGAACGTGCCGTACAGCGCGGCCTCCTCGACCGCAGCACGGATCTCGTCTTCGCTGAACTCCGGAGCGCCCGGCGCGGTCCCCCGCGTCAGCACGGCGCCGGTGGCGATGACCTTGATGAAGTCCGCACCTCGATGGAGGATCTCGCGGACCACCCG
>DASSSA010000131.1:0-2792 GCA_035701505.1 Actinomycetota bacterium | reverse complement strand
GCCGCGGCGATCGCGTGGTGGCCCGCCTGCTCGTCGATCAGCCGGTGCATCCGCTGCACCACCCGCCGATACACAGGATGTCCCTGTGGCGTGGAACGGAGCTCGATCACGTGCATGGCCTCTCGGGCGTTCATGTGCATGACGAACCGGATCCGGTAGGCCATGGCCACCGCGTACTGAGCGGCCTCGTCGAGACCCTCGGCGAGCAGCGCCTCGTTGACCTCCTGTGATCGGTCCATGACCGAGCGCCATTCCTCGGAGAACCCAGCCTCCTCGATCTCCGGGGGGAGCTCGTACCCGTGCCGTGAGGAGAGTCGTTGCCACTCCAGCGTCAGCAGCCTGTGGCGTTGGAGGTCGCGGAACGCGCCGTAGTCGCACAGCACGTCGAACCGGTACTGCGTCCGCTCGAACGCGCGTCCGGGCTTGTGTCGGCGGTTGCCGCGTTCGCCGACGTAGGCGGCGAACGCAGCCTCCCGTTCGGTCGGCGACATCCCGCGGGCGATCTCCAGCAGCTGGTCGTCGGGAAGGTCACCCGCAGCGTACAGCGCCGCCGCGACCACCTTCACCTCGCCGTCGGGGTCCCAGTCGACCAGCGTGACCTCCTCTCGCGGCTCCGGCTCCACCCCGGCCAGGACCTTCGACCCGAGCTCGCGCGTGCCCTCGCCCGTGTCCGCGAGGTACTCGGACCAAGCCACGCCCCGATCCGGGAGGTCCACGCGCTTGAGGAAGGCCGGGATGACCTTGCGCAGCTCGATCAGCATGAGATCCGCGTACTCGCGCATCTCACGCAGGGGGTGCGCGCGGAGGCGGAGGAGCAGCTGCTCGTACGCCTGGCCCGTCCCGTAGATGCCGACGTTCGACCGAGTGGCCGCCGGCAGCATGTCGCGGAGCGTGTCACATGTCTTCGCCGTGATCGTGGAGCGGTACACGAAGTCGGAGTCGTTGGGGTCCTTCGGAAAGTGGTGACGGAAGAACTCCTGCATCGGCTCGAACAGCTTCCCGTATGTCTCGAACGATAGATCGACGTAGTCGCGGAACAGCTCGGCGAGTGACGAGCCCTGGATCTCGGGCGGCACCGTGACCCGCCACCGCCCGCCCGGGTGATCGTCGTAGCGCATGTATCGCGTGGACTGCTCCAAGTACGCGGCGAGGCGACCCCACTCCAGGGCCTTGCACAGCAGCTGCGAGGCCTGCTCACAAGCGAGATGCACCCCGCCGAGCTGGGCCACCGAGTCGTCGCCGTACTCGAAGAACACCCGGTCGTAGAGCTTCTCGGCGCGTTCAGTGCCCGCCACCCCCGTCGCGGCGGCCTCACCCACCTCCCCGGCGAACTCGTCGAGGAACAGCCGTCGGAGAGACTTCGGGGTTCGCGAGTACCGGGCGAAGAGGGCCCCCTTCACCACCTCGGGGAGGTTGACCAGGGCGAAGACGGGGCCGTCCAGGTTGGTGAAGTACGGCGCGAGCCTCTCGCGCTCGTCAGGGGTGAACTCCTCGGTGGCGAACCACATGCGATGACCGCCTAAAGGCTCGGGCTTGGGCTGGGCTGCGTCTCGCCCACCAACCAGACCTGGACGGTCGAGCCGGGGTCGACCTCCTGGAACGCGTCTGGATCTTGCGCCACGACCTTCCCGAACTTCGAGCAGGCCGGAGTGGGCGGCATCTCCCCTGCGTTCTCGATCTCGAGGCCCCTGGAGGAGAGCTCGCTGCTGGCCTTCCCGTAGGTCAGACACGTGAGCTCGGGCACCGTCACCGTCTCGGGGCCCGCCGACAGGACGATGTCAACGCGCGAGTTCCTGTCGACCTTCTCGCCGGGGAGGGGGTTCTGGGAGACGACGGTCCCTTCCGGCTCCTGGCTCGGCTGGGTGGTGGGCTTCCCGAGCGTCAGGTGTGCGTCCTCGATCGCCGTAACAGCTTGCTCCTGGGTGAGGCCGGTGAGATCGGGCACCTCGACCTGGGCCGGCCGCTTGCCGACCGTGATCGTGACGGTCTCACCCTCCGCCAAGAGCGTATCCGGATCCGGCGTCTGATCGATGACGATCCCGACCTCGCTGGGGTTGCTGGTCACCCGCGTCACCCTACCCACGCGGAACCCCGCTTCGATCAGATCTCTCCTGGCGGCGTCCTCAGTGGATCCCATGACGTTGGGGACTTTGACTGAGGTGGTGTTGGTGTTCAGCAGGCTCGACGCGAGGAGGTACAGCCCTCCGCCCAGAACGGCCAGGATCAGCAAGATGATGAGCGCCGGGATCCACCACCTTCGGCGCTCGCCATCCCCAGGCGCGACCGGCGGCATGACGGCGGTGGGGGGCCCCGCGGGAGCGATCCGCTGGGTCCGTGCGTTCTCCGGCAGGAGCGGCGTGGCCTGGACCCCCTGGCCCAGCCGGGCGCGTTCGAGGTCGGCGCGCATCTCGTCGGCGTCCTGGTACCGGTTGTCCGGGTTCTTGGACATGGCCTTCATGATCACGGCCTCGAGCTCGGGGGAGACGTCCGCGTTCAGCTTCGAGGGGGGCGTGGGCTGCTCCAAGACGTGCTTGGAGGCCACCATCACCGGCGAGTCCCCGGAGAAGGGCGGGCGCCCCGTCACCATCTCGTACAGGGCCACCCCGAGCGAGTAGATGTCGCTCCGCTGATCCACGGGCTGACTCTGGGCCTGCTCCGGCGACAGGTA
The DNA here is from genome assembly GCA_035701505.1 of Actinomycetota bacterium. Lineage (GTDB taxonomy): Bacteria > Actinomycetota > UBA4738 > UBA4738 > HRBIN12 > AC-69. Next base: position 124 of record DASSSA010000131.1, on the reverse strand, counting down.
CGAGGCGGTTCCCAGGACCGCGGCCGTCTGGGCTAACGTGTCGGCCCCGCTGATCACCCGGGCGATGCCGAAGTCGGTGACCTTCACGTCGCCCTTCGACGTGATCATGATGTTCGCGGGCTTG
>DASSSA010000130.1:0-7594 GCA_035701505.1 Actinomycetota bacterium | reverse complement strand
CGAGCCGAGCAGCGCCAGCGCGTCCGCCATCTCGTCCAGGCTCTCGACGCGCAGCACCCCGTGGGCCTCGAACAGGGCCTCGTACGCCCCGTCCTCTCCGGCAAGCGCTCCGGAGTGGGCGGTCACCATGCGCCGGGTCAGCGCCTCCTTCCCCACCTTCAGGGCGACCACTGGGACGTTCCGGTCGTTCGCCGCTCGGAGCGCGTCGACGAACGCAGCGGGGTCGCGGATCGACTCGAGGAACAGCCCGACCACCTTCGTGCTCTCGAGCGACAGGGCGTAGCCGATGTACTCGGCGGCCGTGGACGCGAACTCCAACCCCGACGAGACAGCGATGTTGAACGACAGCCCTCGATCGTTGTGCAGCAGGGCGGAGAAAGCGGAGCCGGAATGGCTGACGAACGCGATGGGGCCGGGCCGCAGCCCCTTCGGCTCGTAGAACCCCAGGGCCCGCACGCCCTTCTCCAGATTGGCGAACCCCATACAGTTGGCTCCGCACACCGCCATCCCGGCGCCGTGGGCGACGGCCGCCAACCGATCGGCGAGCGGCGGGGCGTCCTCGCGCGGGGCTTCGTAGCAGCTGGCGAAGATGACGGCCGAACGAGCGCCGGCCTCGGCCGCCAGGCGCAGCTGTTCCTCGAGGAGCGGGTTCCCCACCGCCAGGATCGCCAGGTCGATCGCCGACCCGATCTCGGAGACCGTCTGGTAGCACCGCAACCCCAGGATCTCCTGGTACTTGGGGTTCACCGGATAGATCAGGCCATCGAAGCCGCCCTCGAGGAGCTCCACCAGGCTCTGGTTCCCCACCGAACCCTCGCGGACGCTCGCCCCCACGACGGCGACGGACCGCGCCTCCAGCATGGTCTGGAGCGCGCCCCGGCCGCCATCCATCGAGCCAGGCGAAGCGGTCACGCTTCGGAGGCTACTGCGCCCGCTTGGCCAGCATCCGGTCCCGCTTGGCCTGCCGGAATGCCTGCCATCCGGGGATGCCGCACACGCCACCGCCTGCATGCGTGGCCGACGACCCGTGATACAGGCCCCGGATGGGCGTGCGGTAATCCGCGTAACCCGGGGCCGGGCGCATGTGGAACAGCTGATCCACCGAGAGCTCGCCGTGGAAGATGTTTCCGCCGATCAGCCCGAGTTCCTGCTCCAGGTCGTAGGGCCCCAGCACCTGCCGGGCGATGACAGAGGCCTTGAAGTTCGGCGCGAGGGAGTCGTACAGGTCGACGACCCGGTCGGCGAACTGCTCGAGCTCGTCCCGGTGGGGCTCCTCCGCCCAGTCGTCGGGAACCCATTGAGTGAACATCGAGAAGTTGTGGACGCCCTCAGGCATCAGGGTCTTGTCCAGCGTGGTGGGGATGACCCCGTCCACGAACGGCCGCTCCGCGCCCTTTCGGAACAGGTGGGCGTCCTGGAATGCCTCCTCCGCGTACTGGGGCGAGAAGCACAGCTCGACCGAGCCCGTGTGGTGGTCCTGGAGCTCCTTGCCGGGATCGGCGATGAAGTCCGGCAGCTCGCTGATGGCCAGATTGATCTTCACCACCCCGCTCCGCGTCCGCCAGTTCTCGATGTCCAGGACGAAATCGGCGGGGAGCTCGTTCGGGGCCAGGAGCCGCAGGAATGCGATCTGGGGATGGATCGTGGTGACCACCACCGGGGCTCGGATCTCCTCGCCGTTCTCGAGCGCCACGCCGATGGTCCGGCCGCCGCGGACCAGGATCCTGCCGACGCGGGCACCCGTCCGGATCTCGGCCCCGAAGGATTCCGCCGCCCTCCGACACGCATCGGACACCCCGCCCATGCCACCCTCCTGGTAGCCCCAGGACCCCAGGTGCCCGTCGCCGACGTCGCCGATCGAGTGATGCAGCATCACGTAGGCGGTCCCGGGTGAGTCGGGACCGGCCCACGTCCCGATGACCCCGTTGATAGTGAGCATCGCCTTGATCTCGTCCGACTCGAACCAGTCATCGAGGAGGTCGGTGACGCTCATCGTGAACAGTCGGGTCACGTCCCCCACGCCGCGGACCCCGAGGCCCCGAGCGCTCCACACCACGCGCAGCTGCTCGATGAGGTCGGAGGGCCGCATAGACCCGACCTTCGGGGGAGCATGCAAGAGGAGCGGGCCCATGACATCGGCCACGCCCGAAAGCCACGCGTCCCACGTCGGCATGATCTCCGCGTCCTTCTTGGAGAACTGCGAGATCGACTCGAAGTTCTTCTTCGCATCGTCCGCGTACACCTTGATGGACCGCCCATCGGGGAACGCCTGATAGTACGGACCGAAGGGTGTGACTTTGTACCCGTGCCGCTCCAGCTGGAGCTCCCGGATGATCGTGGGCGGCATCAGGCTCATCACGTACGAGTAGGTGGTCACCCGGAAGTCGGGGTGTTCGGGCCACGGCGCGCTAGTATCGGCGGCCCCCCCGGTCTTGTCCCGGGCCTCAAGCACCAGGGTCCGCGCTCCGGCCTTGGCGAAGAAGGCCCCGGAGATGAGTCCGTTGTGGCCGCCGCCGATCACGACGGCGTCGTACGTGTCGGCCATGGAAGCTTCCCCCGTTGACGGTGAACCGGGAAGCATCATACCCCGACGTTTGAACGGCCGGTCAAGCCCGAGGGCCAGTTGCGCCGAGTTGACACCCCGCCCTGACCAGGTAAGGTTCGCTGAACCACTGTTCAAAGAGGGACGTGTCGGCTTGGCGGACTGTTCGGCGTTCAAAAGAACGGGAGGGTGCGGATGAGCGCGGTTCGGCCCAGGGCGACGAAGGACCGGCACCAGGAGATCCTGGACGCGGCCGCCCGCGTGATCACCGAGCGCGGGCTGGCCGAGACGAGGATCTCCGATGTGGCCGACGCCGCCGGCGTCTCTCCCGGGCTGATCCTCTACTACTTCGACTCCAAGGACCGCCTGCTCGCCGAGGCCCTGACGTACGCCAACGACGACTTCTTCGTCCGGATGTCTCGCGAGATCCGCCGGCTGCCCACCGCGAAGGAGCAATTGCATCGCTTGATCGACCTGTCGGTCCCGGGGTACCTGCCGGAGGACAGCAAGCTCGACGAGTGGCCCCTGTGGATGGAGGTGTGGGTGCGAGCCCTTCGGGACCCTCGGATGGCCAAGGACCGCGAGATCCTGGATCAACGGTGGCGCCAGTCCATCGCCGACATCATCCGCGCCGGACAGGCCGCCGGCGAGTTCCCGGCGAGAGACGCCGACGAGATCGCGCTCCGGCTCGGCTCGCTGATCGACGGCCTGGCCATCCAGGTGATCATGAACGACAGCCAGGTTTCACCCGAGCGGATGCAGCGGGCCTGCATGGAGGTCGCCGCGCAGGAGATCGGCTTCGAGCTGTAGCTCGCGCTCCTCTCAGCCGGCGAGCGTTCCGGCGCCCCGCTTGGCCAGCTGGTCCGCGATGATGTTGCGCTGGATCTCCGAGGTGCCCTCCCAGATCCGGTCCACCCGCAGCTCCCGGTAAAACCGCTCGGCAACGTTCTCGCGCATGTAGCCCCGGCCCCCGAAGATCTGCACCGCGCGGTCGGCCACGCGGTTGGCCATCTCGCTCGCATACAGCTTGGCCATGGAGCAGTGCGCGTGCTGGACCTTCAGGTCGGCGCCCTCATCGATCTCCTGCCCCACGCGATAGGTCATGAGGCGCGCCGCCCACAGCTCGGTGAGCGAGTCGGCAAGCATGTGCTGGATGGCCTGGTACGACATGATCGGCTGTCCGAACTGCACCCGATCCTTGGCGAAGGCCGTAGCCTCCTCGATCAGGCGCTCGGCGGCGCCGCAGCACCGCGCGGCGATCATCAATCGCTCGTAGCGGAACCAGGCGTACGTGAAGTCCATACCGCCGCCCTCGTCCCCGATCAGGTTGGCCGCCGGGACCCGCACGTCCTCGAACTCCAGGATGGCGTGCTGGTCCGCGTACGTGTGCGAGTACGCAGGGGCGCGAACCATCCGCAAGCCCTCGGAGGCGATGTCGACGATGAACAGCCCGTGGGACCCGGCGTTCGGGCCGTCGGCCAGCTTCGCCTGGAAGAAGACCACTTCCGCCTGGTTGAACGAGGTGACGTGCCACTTCGTCCCGTTCAGGACGTAGTCGCCACTCTCCCGCCGCGCCGTGGCCTCGATCGCGTCCACGTCGGAGCCCGCATTCGGCTCCGTGATCGCGTAGCACTCGCGCTTGTCGCCGGCGACAATCGGCTTCAGGTACCGGTCCACCTGGTCGGCGGAGAACACGCCCACGGCCCACTGGGGACCGGTGTGCAGGACCCACCCAAGGCCGTTCGTGACCCGGCCGATCTGCTCCGACACCAGCACCTGCTGGAACGTGGTGAGCTCGGCCCCGCCCAGTTCCCTCGGCATGTTGATGGACCACAGCCCGAGCTCCCGGAGCTTGGCCTGCTGCCGTTCGATCGCGTCTCGGGGGAGCTGGCCGGCGTTCATCTCGGCCTCGAGCTCGTGAGGGATCAGTTCCTCGTCGACGAACCGCCGAGCCTTGTCCTGGATCGCTCGGTCATCGTCGGTCATGGGGAATGCCAAGGGCTCACCTCCAAGTCGAGCATAGCGCGCCGACTGAACGGCGGTTCAGCCGAGCGGGACGGCTCAGTAAATGAACTCGAGGCGGCCCGCATAGAGCCGGAGCTGCTCGATGGAGTAGGGGTCCAGGTGGTGCTCTCGCTTGGGGACGGAGGCGTCGGACTCCTCCCCAAAGAGTTCGCCGGAAAGATACCGCTGCCCCGTATCCGCCACGACGGTGACGATCCGCCGATACTCGGGGTGCTTCTCCAGGACCTTCAGGGACGCAGCGACGTTGATCCCGGATGAGGGTCCGCACAATAGACCCTCCTCCCTGGCAAGGCGGCGTGCCATCTCGAGCGCCTCGTCCGTCGACGCCGTCACCATCCCGTCCATCAGCTGGAGGTCCAGATTGCGGGGGACGATGCCGTCACCGATCCCCGGCACGCCGTGGGTTCCCCATCGCTGCTCCGAGATCAGCGGACACTCGGACGGCTCCACGGCGTACGCGTGCACGCTCGGATCCTTCCCCTTCAGATACCGGGCGACACCGGTGATCCAGCCGCCGGTTCCCTGAGCGGCGACCACGACGTCGAGCGATCCGCCCGTCTGCTCCCAGATCTCGCGGCCCGACTCCATCTGGGCCTCCACGTTGTCGGGATTCTCGAACTCGGCCGGCACGAAGTACCGGCCGGGATGGGCCGCCAGCATCTCCCGCACCTTGGCCAACCCGAGATCGATGTCGGTCCCGGCGCCGGGCGTAAGGACGAGCTCGGCTCCGTAGGCGAGGATCATCTTCTTGCGCTCCTCGCTCATGCCCTCCGGCATCACGATGACGCAGGGGTACCCCTTGATCGCGGCCACCGCGGAACAGGCGATCCCGGCGTTGCCGGTCGTGCATTCCATGATGGTCATCCCGGGACGGAGCTCACCTCGGCGCTCCGCGCGCTCGATCATGAAGGCGTAGATCCGGTCCTTGACCGACCCCGTCGGCCCGTACCACTCGACCTTCGCCAGCAGCTCGTGGCCCGGTGGTTCGGTCTTCCGCAGCCGCACCAGCGGCGTCGAGCCGATCCCGTCGAGCATCGACGAGAGCGGTCGCTCGAACCGGTTCCAGTCCAACGTGTGGTTCCTCCTCATGGGACGGGTCTCCGCGGGCGGTGCGACCGGTGGCGGTGGAGGCCGGTCGCCGGATCAGGCGGTGCGCGCGTCCGTGCGGCCCGCGGGGCCTACTCGAAGGCCCCGATGCGTGTGGTGTACCCCGAACCAGCACATGAGAATCCTCATTGTCCCGGACGGAACGCCTCCGATGCAACCCGAGGCGTGCACCGGGACCCGCGCCCTACCGGCTCTTCGTCTCCTTGATCGCGGAGACAAGCGCCGGGACGACCTGTTGCACGTCGCCGATGATCGCGTAGTCCGCATGAGCCAGGATGGGCGCCTGGGCGTCGGTGTTAACCACCAGGATCCGTTTGGCCCCCTTGGCCCCGACCATGTGCTGTATGGCCCCGCTGATGCCGCAGGCGATGTAGACGTCCGGCGCGATGCGAACCCCGGTCTGTCCCACCTGGTCCGTATGGGGACGCCACCCCAGGCTGGTGACCACGCGGGAGCATCCGACCACCCCACCGAGGAGCTCCGCGAGCTCCTCGAGCGGGCCGAACCCTTCCGGGCTCCCCACGCCGCGTCCGCCTCCCACCACCACTCGGGCCTCGGGGAGCGACACCTTGCCAGCCGGCCGTGCTTCCTGCCGAGCCACCTGAACCCGGAAATCGGCGTCCTGGAGTTTCGGCGAGAACTCCCCGACGGACCACTCGCCGGCGGCCGGCCCTTCCTCCGCCCGGACGGCATGGGGGGCGACCGTCAGCAGCTTGACGTCCCCGTGCAAGCGTGCGTCCTCAAGGAGACTGCCGCCCCACCGGAGCCGGGTGACCAGGTACGGGTCACCCGGCTCACCCGGCTCCGCCTCGGTGCAGTTGGCGGCCACCGGGAGTCCGGTCCGGGCGCCGACGTGGGCCATCACCTCATTCCCCCGGTCCGTCCCCGCGGCCAGGATCGCACTCGGGCCGGTCCTCCCCATCAGGTCCGCGACGCACGCGGCCCACGCCCCCGGCGCGAAGCGATCCAACCGATCGTCCACGGCGTGGTGGACGACTGAGACGCCGTAGGCAGCGAGGCCGTCCACCCCGGGCCCCGCGTCCGGTCCGATGACGAGCGCGGCGAGCGGCTCGCCGAGCCGCTCCGCCAGGCGTCGCCCCAGCGTCAGCATCTGGAGCGACGGTTCCGGGAGCACGCCGCCATCGTGTTCGACCAGGCCGAGGATCACGACTGCATCACGCCGATGTGTCCAAGGACCTCGACCGCCCGCTCGATCCCGGTGGCTCCGTCCCCCAGGATCTCGACCTGCTTGTCGCGGCCCTGGGGGAGCCGCATCCGGACCTTCTCAAGGGCCGGTCGGGGTGCCTCCATGAACAACCGTTCGACGGCTGCCTTCTTGGCCCGCAACCTACCGGGGATCGACGGGTACCGGGGCAGATTGATCCCCTCCTTCACTGCGATGACCACGGGAAGAGGGACCTCGTAGATCTCGAAGCCGCCTGGACCCTCGCGCCGGACCACGGCCGTTCCATCCTGGATCTCCAGGTGCTTCACGCCGGTCACGCAGGGCAGGTCGAGCAGGTGGGCCACCCGGATCCCGACCTGGTAGCCGCCGGCGTCCGCGGACTCGTTGCCGAACAGGAGGAGGTCGTACGCCTCGCCGGCGTCGCGATGATCCGCGATGACCCGGGCGATGGCACGAGCCGTGGCCCCCCCGTCCCACTCCGGGCCGTCGGCCTCGATCAGGACGGCGCGGTTCGCCCCCATGGCCATGGCGTCCCGGAGCTGCTCCTCGGCGGCCGCCGGTCCGAGCGTGAGGACGGTGGTCGAGCCGCCATGGGCCTCGACCAGCCGAACCGCCTCCTCGACCGCGCACTCCTCGTGAGGGCTCACCGTGAAGCCCAGGTACCGCGTATCGATGTCCTGCTCGTCATCGGTGAGGGTGATGCGCCCGCCGGTCACCGGGACCCTCTTCACGCA
>DASSSA010000129.1:0-2307 GCA_035701505.1 Actinomycetota bacterium | reverse complement strand
GGCCGCTACTACCCCGGGCGGCGACCCGCGTCCGAACGCGAGACGCGGATCGCCATGCGTCTGATCCGGCGGATCGAGCCCGACGTGACCATCTGGTTCCACCAGCCGCTCGCGCTCGTCGACGCGTCGGGCGACGTCCGGATCGAGCGTCGGTACGCGCGCCTGGTCGGCCTGCCACTCGTCCACCTCGACCGGCTGCACGGAACGGCGACGTCCTGGCAGGAGCACGTCCTCCGAGGGAGCGAGGCGTTCGTGGTCGAGCTCCCCGGCGGCGCCCTCCGCCCGCGCCGAGCCCGCAGGTTCGCCAACGCCGTGTACCGACTCGTCCGCCCGTAGACCGCTCCAGATCCACGCGTGTGCCGTTGCGTGACCGAGGTCACACGGAGACCGTGCTGCCGGTCGGTGCAGCGCGTGAACCGGTGGCCGCCACCCTTGGACCGTGCGTGATCCAGGGGTTGATCGATCACGGTGGTGGTTCAGGGGGTGCAGCGATGATCCAGGTTTCGGACACGAGGGTCGTCTGGCCGCACCCGAGACAGGCGCTGAACGCCGAGGGAATCGTCAGTGCTTAGTGGGTGTGAAATACGGGCGGAGTTCGGGCTCTGCTGAAGACTCGAGCCTTGACCCGAGGGGGTTGCCCGGACAGGAGGCGGCGTTTCGCCCACCCCAGGGCTCGAAGTTGATCCCTTCGGCTGATCGGGCTGGGGGGCGGCGTTGGGCACCTCCCCAGGTGCGAGGTCGCAGCCGAGGGTTTGCTCGCGGAAGGGGGGCGGCGTTTCGCCCACCCCTATCTCCTAACCCGTCCTGCACGTGATCGAGAGATCGTGGCCCCGCTCGGCCTCCGGGTCGATGAGTCATCGCGTTGGGTGGATGCGCGACTGTCGGACGGCAGTCGGGTGCAGACCCAATTTCTTAGCGCCTCCATTTCTGCCGAACCAAGGGCCGCCTGATGTAGCCGTCTCATGCCTCGTCCATCGAGCACGATCAACGCCGCTGTCTGCCGCAGGGGCATTTTGAGCGCCAATCCTGTAACCTTGTTCGTCGCTCCGCTGGTCCGGCGCCGAGCTTCTACGCTGGGCCGCAGACAGCCAGCCGATAGCCTCAGTCGACGGGGGAAAGTACCGATGCGATGGATCCCCGATCCGTACCGTCGTCCGTGGTGGAGTCGTCAGCGGTGGGACCGCCGGCGATGGCTGAACGTCTTGTTCTTTGCGTACGTCGCCGCCTTGGTCGCCGGTATGTTGGTGTTCGTCGCATCGCAGCCGGCGTGGCGGACGTTCGCAGGGAATGGCGGGATCGGTTGGTCGGATCGAGTCGGAGTTATGCCAGGCAGGGCCGCGCCGGAGTCGCCAGAGGTGTTGGCGGAGCCCTCGGACCCCGTGGCCCCCGTGGCTCAGTTGTTGGAACCAGACGCCCTCCCACAGGCCTTCACCGGTCTGTACGAAACGTTCTTTGCACCGGTGATCGGGACGGAATCAACGAGCGGAGCCGGGAAGGAAGGGTCTGAAGCTCCACCGGCGACTGTCCCCCAGCTGACCCCGCCCGTGCCGTCGCCGACGACCCCCGCCTTTCCGCCTGCAACGACGCCCACCACAGCGACCGACTCACCGGTGCCGTCCGCGAGCGACACGTCATCGCCCACACCCAGTGATTCGCCGACCGACCCTCCTCTACCGAGTGACTCGCCGACCGACCCTCCTCTACCGAGTGACTCGCCGACCGACCCTCCTCCACCGAGTGACTCGCCGACCGACCCTCCTCCACCGAGTGACTCGCCGACCCAGCCCCCACCGAGTGACTCGCCGACCCAGTCTCCTTGACCGAGCGGCTCGCCGTCGCCTGGCGACCCGGACGAATGACTGTCGCTGGTCGTCCTGCGTCGGCGCCGGGCGTTACTCGATCAGCACGAAGAGGAGAGCCGCTGCGCCCGCGATAGAGAGAACGATGCCGGCGTAGAACGTGAGGCGGATGTCCATCTCCTCACTGAAGAGCCCGAACGACTTCTTCACGCGACCGAACGTGAGCCACCGCATCCAACGGTCCGCCCATCGGTTCCGAGACCTGATCGCCTTCTCCGGCGCGACGACCCCGAAGAGACCTCCTCCGAGGGCCAGTAGCCCCCAGCCGAAGAAGAACCATTCGTTCTCGCTCATATGGTTTCAGGCAGTGTCACGGTCTCGGACGCCCGGAGCGTACAGCACAGCGTGGTGCACGAGCGTCCTGTTCCTCGAGGCCTGGAGAGAAGGAAACCTATCCCCGGCTCGAGTCGGCGACGGTCAACTTGAGGGAAGGGGCCGTCCTGCACGT
>DASSSA010000128.1:0-2720 GCA_035701505.1 Actinomycetota bacterium | reverse complement strand
GTGGGAGAACGAGGCTGGGCAGGCCGGCAAACTTCTATGGGCCGAGAGCCCGCGATTGTATGTGGCCGCCCCTGCGACCGACCCGGTTGTGCCGCGAGCACGCATCCGTAGGTGTCGTTTGCCCACCCGTCTCCTCGGCCGTAAAGGAAGGAGGGCGCGTGCGGTTCATCGGACTGGACGTTCACCGCGACTTCTGCGAGGTCGCTATCTGCGAGGACGGGACGGTTCGCTCGGGTCCCAGGGTCCCGACGAGCCCTGAGACACTTGCCCGCTTCGCCGAAGATCTCGGACCCGGCGACGAGGTCGCTCTCGAGTGCACGGGCAACGCCCTGGCCATCGCGCGCATCATCGAACCCCATGTGGCGCGGGTGGTGATCGCCCACGCAAAGTCCGTTCGGGCCATCAGCTGGGCCAAGGTGAAGAACGACCGCATCGACGCCCGCACCCTGGCCACGCTTCTAGCGACCGGGTTCCTCCCCGGGGTCTGGACTCCCGACGAGCGGACGCGACTGCTGCGCAGGCTGGTGGGCCGGCGGGCTCAGCTGCTGAAGCACCGGACCAGCGCGAAGAACGCGATCCACGCGACGCTGCAGCGGAACCTGGTCGGTCGGGCCCCGGCCACCGACGTGTTCGGCAGACGCGGCCGCACCTGGCTGTCATCGGTCGAGCTTCCCCGGGACGAACAGGACACAGTGGATGCGTGCCTGCGCCAGATCGACTTCCTCGACGGCGAGATCTCCCACCTGGATCAAGCCTTGGCCCGGGAGGTCGTCGACTCACGCGACGTGCGAAGGCTGATGACCATCCCGGGGGTGAACGTGACGACCGCCGCCACGTTCCTTTCCGCGATCGGTGACATCGACCGCTTCCCCACGCCACGTCATCTCGCGAGCTACCTCGGCCTCACGCCCAGGGTGCGCCAGTCCGGCATCGCCGAGCCCCGTCTCGGACGCATCTCCAAGGAGGGATCGGCACGGGCGCGACACGTCCTGGTGGAGGCGGCCTGGGCCGTGCTGAAGACGCCCGGACCCATGCGCGCGTTCGGTGAGAGGGTGGCAGCTCGCCGCGGGCGCAACGTCGCCGCGGTGGCCGTGGCCCGCAAACTCGCCGTGCTCTGCTGGCACCTGCTTTCGGCCGAGGACGACTACGCGTTCGCCAGGCCATCCCTCACGGCGGAGAAGCTCCGTCGTATGGAGCTCGTCGCCGGCGCCGAGTCTCGTCGAGGTTGGCGAGGGCCAGGCGCGACCTTCGCGTCGAAGGATCAGCACGCGAGGGAGCGGGCCATCGTCATCCAGGCCGAGACCGCTTACCGCAGGCTGGTGGCGGACCGCACCGGTCGGCGAAGGGGTGCGGGCGCCATCACCGGGGCGCGCATCTCTTCGGCCCTCGAAGGGCAAGCAGCGCGGCAGGACCAAGCCCCAGGCCCTGCTCTTTAGCTCGAGGCAGCCCGCACCCTCTTCCATCCTGGCAAGGAGGTCGCCACCGGTCCAGACAGCACTTGACTTTCATCCGTAGGTGTCGAGCCATCGAGGAAGGGCTGCTAGCCGCGAGGCATTCGAACGGTAGAGCCTGGCATAGGCCCACTCGTCCAGCATCGTCCGGTTGAAGCGTTCGGCCTTCCCGTTGGTCTGCGGTCGATAGGGCCGGGTGATCACGTGGGTTGCCCCGATATCGGCCAGCGCGGCGGCGAACAAGTGGGAACGCGTGTAGTTCTTCGCCTGGTCGGTCATCACCCGATCGATCCGGATGCCCTGCTCGGCGAGGTGGGCCGCGGTCCGGATCAGGAAGCCTGCGCACGTCTCACCTCGCTCGTCGGGGTGGACCTCGACGTAGGCGTAGCGGGAGTGGTCATCGATCGCGACGTGCAGGTAGTCGTAGCCGACGGTGTTGCCGTAGCGGGTGGCCCGGACGCCACCAGAGCGGCCTCGCAGCTTCCAGCCGCCTCCAGGCCGGATCTTGCCGAGCTTCTTCACGTCGATATGCACGAGCTCGCCGGGCCGCTCGCGCTCGTAGCGGATCGGGACCGACGTGGGCCGATCCAGGTGCGAGAGCCTGGATAGACCCTCGCGCCGGAGCACCGCGTAGACCGTGGAGCGAGGATGCCCGAGCGCTGGACCCAAGCGATGCGGCCCGTGCTTGAGTCGCCGACGGGCGTGGACGATGCGACGAACCTCCCGGGCCGACAGGGCATCGGGGTGGCGGTGCGGAGCCGATGACCGATCCTGCAGGCCCGCGAGGCCTTCAGCCCTGAACCGCCGGAGCCATTTGTGCGCGGTCGCTCGGGATACACCCATCGACTCCGCTGCGGCGGATACGGACCAGTCCTGCTCGAGCACACGGGTGACGAGCAGGAGCCGGCCGAACGGCGTGAGCCTCGCTCTACGATGGGCCACGAGAGCCTCCTTCCGGTCAGGGACTCGGACAAGCCCCAAACCGTGCAGGGAGGCTCTCGTCTGTCAACAACCTCGGTGGGAACTACACCTAGTCCGGCTGCGGCCCCCGATCCGATGCGCTCTCCCAAGCATTTGACTCGTTAGGGTCCGCATGTTGGAGCGGTCGAGTTCGACGACGAGGATGTCGGGGCATCCATCAGCGCCTGAATCGTTGCCTACGCTCCCGCCGGGAAAGCGGCCGACCCCGTTACCCGTCCACGCTTTCCTCGGAACCGTCGTCCTCGAGGAGAAGGATCACTTCGTCAGCCGGCCGTTCCTCGTCGATCT
>DASSSA010000127.1:0-20484 GCA_035701505.1 Actinomycetota bacterium | reverse complement strand
CCTTGATCTTGTGGTACACGACCTCGCTCTCGTACTGCGCGCTGACTCCGCCGAGGTATTTCTTCTCCGCCTCGGGGATCCCGAGCCTGTCCCAGGTCCCCCGGATGTCCTCGGGCAGGTCCTCCCAGCTCTGGGCCTGCTGCTCGGTCGATCGGATGAAGTAGTAGATGTTGTCGAAGTCGATGTCCGACAGGTCGGCGCCCCACCACGGCATCGGCCGCCGTTCGAAATGCTTCAGGGCCTTCAGCCGGAACTTGCGCATCCAGTCCGGCTCCGACTTCAGCTCTGAGATCTCCTCCACCACGGCCTCGGACAACCCGCGCTTGGGCTGGAAGACGGAGTGGTCAGGATCCTTCCAGTCGAACCGGTATCCCTTGGAAAGCTCCTTGAGGTGCTCTTCCTGAGTGATGGCCACGTGGGTCCCCTGATCCTCGTTGTCGGGCCCATTCAGCCCCTCAGCCCGGCCCCTACAGGATAGCCTCGCCGGACCACGAAAGTCCATCTCTCAGGTCGGATTTAGTGGCTGGAACGCCCTCACCTGGGCGGGTGGGGTGAGGCGGCGGGCGGGCCGGGCCGGGAGGCCCGGCCCGCTCCCAGTGAAGGGTGCTAACCCTTCTCTACCGGTGCGCCGACGAGCGAGCCGTACTCGGTCCAGGACCCGTCGTAGTTCCTGACGGTCCCGTAGCCGAGCAGCTCGGTGAGCGCAAACCACGTGTGGCTCGAGCGCTCGCCGATACGGCAGTAAGCGATGACCTCCCGATCTGGGGTCACGCCCTCACCCTCGTAAAGGGCCTGGAGCTCCTCGGCCGACTTGAACGTGCCGTCCTCGTTCGCCGCCTTGACCCACGGGATGTTCGCGGCCGCTGGGATGTGGCCCGGCACTTGCGACTGTTCCTGCGGCAGGTGATCGGGAGCCAGCTTCTCCCCCCTATATTCCTCGGGCGAGCGGACGTCCACGAAGGCCGTCCGCCCCAGCTCGGTCAAGACCTCGTCGCGGAGGGCCCGGATCCCGGGGCGCTCCCTCCCCTCGATCTTGAACCCGGTGGCCTTGGTGGCCGGCGTGTCCTGGGTGAGCTCGCGGCTCTCGAGCTCCCACTTCTTCCTTCCGCCGTTCAGGAGCTTCACGTCATCGAAGCCCCGGAGCTTCAGGAGCCAATAGGCGTACGCGGCGAACCAGTTGTTGTTGCCTCCATACACCACGACCGTGGTGTCCTTGCCCACGCCGGCGCGCGACAGCAAGTCGGAGAACTCAGCCTTGGAGGCGTATTCCCGGCCCACCTTCGCGTGCAGGTCGGTGGTCCAGTTCCACGCCACGGAGCCGGGGATGTGCCCCTTCTCGTAGGCCTGCGTGTCCTCGTCGACCTCGATCACCCGGATGCCGGGGTCGTTCAGGTGCTCCTCGAGCCAGTCCGTCTCGACCAACGCGTCGGGATTGGCGTACGCGCCCATCGCCTCCTCCTTCCTCTTGCCAATGACAGCTCTAGACAAAGCGATCGATGGATCGTTCCCGGAGCGTTCCCGCGGGATCAGGCCGGCGCGGAGTGGGGGTGCGCCCCCGGGCGGGCGCCGGCGCCGCTACAGCACAGCCGGGAGGGGATCATGGCCCCCACCAGCCCGTAGCAGCGCGTTCGGATCACTGAATTCCGACCCCCAAGCTCGGATTCGACCGCGATTCTCCCCGTGTTGCAGGTGCACTGTCAAGGGAACCCATGGAAGTCTCGGGAGGCCGCCCGCCTAGAAGACGCCCAGGGCCGCCTTTGCCTCCTCCGACATCATTTCCGGGCTCCACGGCGGACGGAGCACCATCTCGGCGTCCACGCCATCGACGCCCGGGACCGTGGCCAGGAGTTGTTGCATCTGTTGCTCGATCAGCGGGCCGATGGGGCACGCCATTGTGGTGAGGGTGTACTCGATATGTACGACCCCGTCCTCGATCTTCACCGAGTACACCAGGCCGAGGTCGACGATGTTGATCCCGAGTTCAGGGTCGAAGACGTTCCGCAGGGCCTCGAGGACCTGATCCTCGGTCAATCCAGCCGACTGATCCATCCGCTCGTTCTGGTCCACGCTTCCGTCCTATCGGCCGATTCACCCTCTATCCTAGGGCCACTATCGACAACCGACCGGCAAAGGCTGGCATGCCCGCCATCAAGATCCTGATCGTCGACGACCACCCGGTGACCAGGGAGGGACTTCATTCCGCCCTGGACCTGGAGGAGGGGGTCCAGGTCATCGGGGAGGCGGCGAGCGGTGAGGAGGCGGTGACCAAGGCAGGAGACCTGCGACCCGATGTCGTGTTCATGGACGTCCGGATGCCCGGGATGGGCGGGATCGAGGCAACGAGGGCCATCAAGCAGGCATCCCCGGACACCAAAGTCATCCTGTTCACGGTGGACGAGTCCAGAGCCTCCATCTCCGAGGCGATCCAGGCGGGCGTGTCGGGTTACCTGTTGAAGGACGCATCGGCCGAGGAGCTGGTGAACGCGGCCCGGCTGGCCGTCGAGGGAAAGGCAGTCATCCACCCCCAACTCACCAAGGCTTTCATCGAGGAGGTCCAGTTCGCCGACAAGCGCCCGGACGTCCCGGGGCTTTCTGCCCGCGAGAAGGAGATCCTCCAGAAGGTGGCCTACGGGGCAACCACCAAGGAGGTCGCGCACGACCTGGGGATCTCCCCCCACACGGTAAAGACCCATCTCGAGCGGATCTTCGAGAAGCTGGGGGCCAACGACCGGGCCCAGGCGGTAGCCATCGCCATCAGGAGCGGCCTGGTCGAGTAACAGCGGACTCGCCGAGGCCGCCTCGGGGGGCCGGGTAGAGCGAGCTTCCTCAATCGGTCAGCTGGTAAACCGATACCAAGGGTGTGCCCATCAAACTGCTCCTGTGCGACACCGCGGACGGGCTGGCCCAGCTGCAATACGCCCTGCTCAAGTCGAGCGCTGACGTCGAGAGCGAGGCGGTGACCGACGGGTTCAGGGCCGTCGACGTGGCGGCGCGGATCCAACCCGACGTGGTCGTGGTCGAAGCCGGCATGACCGGCCTGTCTGGGGCGGAGCTCGTCCGACGGCTCATCGCCACCGTTCCCCAGACCAGGGTCATCTGCTGGACGTCCCTGGACTCCCCCTTCACCGCTTCGGAGATGATCGCAGCGGGAACCTCCGGGTACCTGTTGAAGTCCGACGGCCCCGAGGTGGTCGTGGCGGCCATCCGCTCCATCCTGGAGGGGAACCTCAACATCAGCCCACGGGTCGCCGGGCTCCTGGCGGAGGGGTTCGCCGATCCGGCGCGCGCCTATCGCGAGCTGAACACCGCGGCTGTCCAGGACACCAAACGGGTCGAGGAGGATGTGACGTCAGCCAAGGCGGACTTCCTGGCGAACGTCTCTCACGAGCTCCGCACCCCCATCACCGTGGCCAAGGGGATCGCCTACGTGCTTCGAAATCGCTGGGTCTCCGAGGAAGAGCGAGAGGAGTTCCTGGACAAGCTGGGCGACTCGTTGGAGAAGCTGATGATGATCGTTGACGAGATGCTGACGATCGCCGAGCTCGAGCAGGGGACGCTCTCGCTGAAGCTCACCGAGGTCGACCTGGCGCCCCTGATCCGCCACGCAGCCGACGAGGTGCACCGCCACTACCCGATCATCGAGATCCAGCGACTGATCCCCGAGCGCCTCCCGGCCCTGGCGGACCCGGTAAGGATCTCGGAGGTCATCCGCCAGCTCCTGGACAACGCGTGCCGGTACTCCCCCGAGGACGGGTCGGTCAGCATCCGGGCTCGGACCGTGGACGAGGGCGTGGTGCTATCGGTGACCGACGGTGGTCTTGGGATGGCCCGGGACGTCGTGGCTCAGGCATTCAACGAGGCCTTCACCACGGGTGAGGACATCCTCCGAAAGGAGCGATCCGGGATCGGCATCGGCTTGCACATGGCCAGGCGCCTGGTGCTCCAGCACGGCGGCGTCATCTGGGCCGATCCCGTCCCTGCCGGCGGTACCCGGGTCTCGTTCTGCCTCCCGGCCCACCGCGGCGAGAAGATCCTGTCCCCGCCCACGCTCACGAACGAGGACATCGGACCCCCGACGATCGATTCGATCGGCCCCCGATAACCTGGTCATAGCAGCTCACGCCAGGATCACCTGGTCTTCCGACCAGGCGCGGGGCGACGCTCCAGCGGGGGGCGGCCTACGACCTTACGCGCTGGCGGGGATGCGCTACCCGGTCTATGCTCGGTCGGGGAATCGGGGTTGCGGAAGATTGCGGGCTGCCTGGTCATCGCCATGGTCGCCGCGGCATGCCGCGACGCGGCCGCAGGGTCGACGCCCCCGCTCGGCCCCTCGATCCTGCGGATCCACGAATCCCCGAGCCCGTTCACCGAGGTCGAGGCCGGAGGGGTGACGGCCATGATCCCCGATCGATGGCATCCTCAACCCTTCGGGGCGAGCGACGCCCAACAGGGGTTCATCGCCTCGCCCAAGCTCAAGGATTGGGTCGGGGGCCCGGCTCCGGACGCGGGGATGGCCGTTATGTGGGTGGACGGCACGCGGATCGGCGTCCCCTCCGATTACTACTACCTGGCCGCGACCGGACCGGCCCTCGACGCGTTGACCAGGTCTCCCGAGTGCAGCGCCACCAAACAGATCGTGGTCGATCACCGGCCATCCTTCGCGGATGGTCTGCCAAACTCTCCCGGCGACTACGTGGCGATCGGCGAGGGCGTGTGCCAGACCCTCGACGCGGCGACACGGTGGGCCTACTTCGTCGCCGCACCGGGCTACGGACCCGTCCGGACCGTCGGCATCCCGAGCTCCGGGCTGTACATGATCGTCGCCGTGATGCGGGACAGGCCGGGGGCCGCGGCGGTGCTGGACATCCTCGTTCGCGAAACGAGGTTCGGCCGAGCCAGCGTCTCGGACTTCATCGCAGCGGCGAGCGTCTCGTAAGCCTTACCGGCCTCGTGGGCTCCGATCGACGAACGGCGGCTTCACGACGCGCGCAGGGCCGATCCTTCCACGCACGTCGATCTGGACCTCGGTGCCCGGCTCGAACCGGTCGGCCGACGAGAGGTACGCAAGTGCGATCCCGTGCTTGATGATGGGGGAGAATGTCCCGCTCGTGACCTCCCCGACCCGGGCCTCGTCCGCTAGCACCGCGCAATGGGCCCGTGGGATGTGGCGTCGGCCTTCCGTCACCAATCCGCGCAACTTGGTGAAGACGCCCTCCCGCCGCTGCCGCTCCAGCGCATCACGGCCTCGGAACGATCCCTTGTCGAACGACACCGCCCACGACAGGCCAGCCTCGAACGGCGTCCGCTCGGGAAGCAGGTCCTGGCCGTACAGCGGATAGCCCATCTCCAGGCGGAGGACGTCGCGGGCCCCCAGCCCGCAGGGCTCGATCTGAAACGGCTCCCCCGCCTCCATCAGATCGGTCCACAGATCCTCGGCGGAGGCACCCTCGGTGAACAGCTCGAATCCCACCTCTCCGGTGTATCCGGAGCGAGTGAGAACGAGCCGCCGTCCCCGGTATTCCGACTCGGTGCAGCCCATGAACGTGAGGTCGGCGGCCACGGGGAACAGCGCCCCCACGACCTCGGGAGAGCGCGGCCCCTGAACCCCGAGGAAGCACCATCCCGCATGTTCGACCACGTCGGCGCCCGAGGCTTGCTCTTGGAGGATGGCCACCACCTTGGCCGTGTTCGAGGCGTTCGGCACGAGGAAGAAGCGGTCGGGCCCGAGCCGATACGCGATCAGGTCCTCCTCGACGCCTCCCCTGTCGTTCAGGACCAGGTTGTACAGGGCACGGCCAACCTGGAGCCTCGAGTGGTCGTTCGTGAAGGTCTGCTGAAGAAGCGCCAGGGCACCGGGACCAGCCACGTCCACTTTGCCGAGGTGGCTGAGGTCGAACATGCCAACCCGCTCACGAACGGCCCGATGTTCGGAGATGGTCCCCTCGTACTCGATGGGCATCGCCCATCCGGCGAAGGCGCCTATCTTCGCTCCGAGCTCGCGATGGACCTCCTCCAGGGGCGTCCGGAGCAGGTCAGCCGAGTGCATGAGTGCATCCTATGGATGCGACGGCGGCGGTAACATGGCCGTTCGGATGGCTGATGCCTACGACGTCGTGGTGATCGGCTCGGGGACCGGCGGGTACTCCTGCGCCTTGCGGTCGGCGGAACTTGGCAAGCGCGTGGCCCTGGTCGAACGTGACGGGAGGCTCGGCGGGACCTGCTTGCTCCGCGGATGCATCCCCACCAAGGCGCTGCTTCGATCGGCCGAGGTCCTCGACACCGTCAACCGAGCGGAGGAATGGGGTGTGAAGGCGAGCGGCTCCGCCGACTGGGACGCGGTCAAGGCCTTCGAGGATCGGATGGTCGACAAGCTCGTCTCCGGACTCACATCGCTCATCAAGGCTCGAAGGGTCGATGTCGTGCAGGGGACGGCCCTCCTTCGATCCGGTACCTCCGTGTCGGTGGACGGCAAGGAGGTCTCCGCGGCCGATGTCGTCATCGCCACCGGCTCGTCGCCCAAGCTGCTGCCCGGCCTGTCCATCACCGACCGGATCATCACGAGCGATCAGGCGCTCACCTATCCCTCCATCCCCACGTCCGCTGTGGTCATCGGGGCGGGTGCAGTGGGCCTGGAGTTCGCCTCGCTGTACCGCTCGCTCGGGGCGGAGGTGACGGTCCTCGAGGCGCTCCCGCGGATCGCGCCCCTCGAGGACGAGGACATCTCCAAGGAGCTCGGACGGGCGTTCCGGAAGCGCGGCATCCAGGCCTTCGCCGGAGCGCGTGTGCAGTCGATCGACGCTGTCGGCGATGCGGTCAAGGTCGTCTACGAGGTGGCCGGAGCGAGCCAAACGGTCACCGCCGACGTGTGCCTGGTGGCCGTGGGAAGAGGGCCGGTGACCGACGGTCTCGGGGCTGAACAGGCGGGCGTCGAACTCGACCGGGGGTTCGTCAAGGTGGAGGGTCAGCTCCACACGACGGCCCCCCATGTTTGGGCGGTGGGCGACGTCGCCGCGACGCCGCTCCAGCTGGCCCACGTCGCCTTCACAGAGGGGATCGCCGTCGCCGAACGGATCGCAGGGATCGAGGTGCCCGAGATCGACTACGCGGGTATCCCGCGGGTCACCTACTGCACCCCTGAGGTGGCATCGGTCGGGCTGACCGAGGCGCAGGCGGTGGAACGGGGACACGAGGTCCAGGTGGAGAAGCTCAACTTCCAGGCCGTTGGCAAGGCCAACATCGTCGGCGAAGGCGGCATCGTGAAGGTGATCGCCGACAGGAGCGGGGGCCCCGTTCTCGGGATACACATGGTGGGGCCGCACGTTACCGACCTCATCGCCGAGGCGATGCTCATCACCAACTGGGAGGCGGTCCCCGCCGAGGTGGCCGCCCTGATCCACCCGCACCCGACACTGTCCGAGGCCATCGGCGAGGCCCACCTCGCGCTGGCCGGCAAGCCCTTACACACCGGCTGAGGGGGCGCCCATGGCGACCGAAGTATCCGAGAAGCAGGCCGAAGCGGACTGGCGGGTCGGGCTGTCCGACGACCAGCTGAAGGACGTCCTGTACAAGCTCAAGCTGTGCCGGTACTTCGACGAGCGCATCGAGGCGCTGTACCGGCAGGGGCGGCTGCCCGGGGCGATCTACTCGGGCCGCGGCCAGGAGGGGACACATGTCGGCGTGGCGTACACCCTCCGCGAGGACGACTCCCTGTTCCCCACCCACCGAGACCTCTCGGCCCAGCTCACGAAGGGTCTGGACCTGAACCGCGTGATGGCGCAGTACTGGGGCCGGATCGACGGGTTCACTCGAGGTCGTGACGGCAACAGCCACGTCGGCGACTGGCTCGGCCACCGGACCTGGACCCCGGTCTCCCACCTGCCGCTCGCCTACCCGATCGCGTGCGGAGCGGCGCTCGCCTACAAGCGGCGCGGGGAACAGCGGGTGGCCCTGGCCATCTGCGGGGAGGGGGCCACGTCGAACGGCCGGTGGCACGAGGCGTTGAACGTCTCGGCCGTCCATCGGCTCCCCGTAGTGTGGGTGGTGAACAACAACCTGTGGGCCTACTCGACGCCGAACCCGCTCGAGTTCGCCGTCCCCACGGTGGCCGAGCGGGCGGTGGCGTACGGGTTCCCGGGGGTCCGGGTGGACGGGGCCGACGTGCTCGACGTCTATCGCTTAACGCTGCAGGCCGTGGATCGGGCGCGGGCCGGAGAGGGGCCAACCCTCATCGAGTCGGTGTCGCTTCGGTGGCGCGGCCACGCCGGGCACGATCCCGCCAAGTACGTCCCCAAGGAGATGCTCGAGGAGTACATGCAGCACAAGGATCCCGTGAAGCGGTTCGAGGAACTCCTCCTGGCTCACGAGGTCGTCGACGCCGAGGTGGTCAAGCGGATCCAGGAGCGCATCGAGCGTGAGTTCGACGAGGGGTACGAGTTCGCCCAGGCGTCTCCGTTCCCCGTGGCCTCCGACGTGACCAGGGGCCTGTGGGTGGAAGACGGGTACTGGCGGGGCGACCCCTCGCGCGAGGGGGGAACCGGCTGATGGCGACGGCACAGGTGGAATCGGGGGCGGCCGGCCACGGAGCCGAACCTCGAGGGAAGCGGACCGAGGCCGGGGAGGCCACCTACCTCATCGCCATCGCCGAGGCGCTGTGGGAGGAGATGGAGCGCGACGAGCGCGTGTACCTGCTCGGGGAGGACATCGGCGCCTATGGCGGGGCGTTCAAGGTGACCGAGGGGTTCATCGACCGGTTCGGCCCCGAGCGCGTGATGGACACCCCGATCGCCGAGGAGACCATCGTCGGGATGGCCGTCGGTTCAGCCATGGAGGGCTTCCGCCCCGTCGCCGAATTCCAATACGCCGACTTCATGACCTCCGGCTACGACGAGATCGTCACCGCGGCCGCCCGGTACCACTACCGCTCCGGCGTCCCACTGCCGATGGTGCTTCGCGGGCCGTCCGGCGGCGGCGTACGTGCGAGCTCCTTCCACTCCACCAACCCCGAGCCGTGGTTCGCTCACGCTCCGGGGCTGAAGGTGCTCTGCCCGGCCTTCCCCTCCGACGCCAAGGGGTTGCTGAAATCGGCCGTGCGTGACGACAACCCCTGCGTGTTCTTCGAGCACAAATGGATCTACCGCCGGATCAAGGAGGTTGTCCCGGAGGAGCCGGACTTCCTCGTGCCCATCGGGCGGGCGAAGGTACAGCGCGAGGGCACCGACGTGTCGATCGTGACGTACGGGATGATGGCGCATCTGGCGCTCGAGGCGGCAGAGAACCTCTCCCAGAAGGGCGTCTCCGTCGAGGTGGTGGACCTTCGCACGGTTCACCCGCTCGACACGGAAACCATCCTGTCATCGGTGGAGAAGACGACCCGGGTGCTGGTCCTGTACGAGAGCCACCGGTTCCTGGGAGTCGGGGCCGAGGTTGCTGCGATGATCGCCGAGGAGGGCTTCCAGCACCTCGATGCGCCGGTGATGCGCCTCGCACCGCCGAACGTGCCGGTTCCGTTCTCGCCGCCCCTCGAGGACGCATATCTGCCGCAGGTAGCCGACATCGAGGCCGCGGTGGAGAAGCTGTCCGCGTGGTAACGATCTCCCGGGAGGGCTCATGACCACCGTGACCATGCCGCAGCTCGGCGAGACGGTCGTCGAGGGGACCATCACCAAGTGGCTGAAGCAGGAGGGCGACCACGTCGATCAGGACGAACCGCTCTTCGAGATCTCCACGGACAAGGTGGACACCGAGGTCCCCTCCCCCGCCGCTGGGACGGTGACGAAGATCCTGGTGCAGGAGGGGCAGACCGTGTCGGTGAAGACGCCCATCGCCGAGATCGACGGCGCTGGACAGGCCGCGGGTGCCGGGCCTTCGCCGGACTCTGCCCAACAGCCGGCGCAACCTGAGTCCGTCGCAGCGACCGGCGGGGCTCCGCCGGACTCTGCCCGGGAGCAGGCCGAACCCCCTACTGCAGCGGCGCCCCAATCCCAGCCACAGCGTGGGGCAGGGCCCGGCTCCGCCCCGCCAGCCGCTGCACCACCTCTGGTTGCTTCCGGAGCGCCCCCCGCGCCTGTACCGGCGGAGCAGATACCCGACCGGGGCCCGAGGAGTCAGATCATCTCGCCGCTCGTCCGCCGCCTCGCCGAGGAGAACGGCGTCGACCTCTCTCAGGTGATCGGGACCGGGACCGGCGGCCGGATCACGAAGAACGACGTCATGGCCTTCGCGGTGTCGCGCGAGACGGCGGCCCTCGGAGCGCGGCCCGCTGCCGAACCGACCGTGCCGGCCCCCGCCACGACCCCACCCGCGCCAGTTCCGGAAGCGGCCCCCGAGCCGCAGGCCGCTCCCACTCCCGCCGCCGCCCGTGGCGGCGAGGAAGTCGTCCCCATGACCGTCGTTCGAAAGGCCATCGCCGAACACATGACCCGGAGCCTTCAGGTCTCGGCCAGGGCATGGAACATGGTCGAGGTCGACATGGAGAAGATCGCCCGCATCCGTTCCGCGGCCAAGGAGGCGTTCACGGCGCGAGAGGGTTTCAACCTGACCTACATGCCGTTCCTGGCCCGGGCGGTGGTCGACGCACTGCTTGCGAATCCCCTGGTGAACAGCGAGCTCCGGGGCGAGGAGATCGTCGTCAAGCACTACGTCAACCTGGGGATCGCCGTCTCGTACGACCAGGGTCTGATCGTTCCGGTGGTGAAGGGGGCCGACGGGATGAACCTCATCGGCTTGGCCCGGGCCATCAACGACCTCGCGACGCGAGCCCGTGCCCACCAGCTGAAGCCCGACGAGGTCCACGAGGGGACGTTCACCATCACGAACCCCGGCCCGTTCGGCTCCATCCTCTCGGTCCCGATCATCAACCAACCGCAGACCGGCATCCTCGCGTTCGACGCCGTGGTGAAGCGGCCCGTGGTCATCGACGATGCCATCGCCGTTCGGCACATGGTGTACGTCTCGATGTCGTGGGATCACCGGGTGATCGACGGCGCGCTCGCCTCCCAGTACCTGGGCAGGATCAAGGAGAACATGGAGACCTGGGACTGGACCGAGGACCTGGGACTGTAGCCATGCCCCGGACGGGATGGCTCGTCAGGCCGCCGGAGCCCGTCGCCTACGCGGCCGCGAACGAGGCCATGCACGACCTGGCCCGTCGGCGGCTGGCCGGCGAGATCCCAGACACGCTGATCCTCCTGGAGCATCCGCCCGTGTACACGGCAGGACGACGTTGGAAGCCGGAGCACATCGTGTGGAACGAGGATCGGATCCGTGCCGCCGGGGCGGAGTTGCACTTCATCGACCGGGGCGGGAGCCTCACGTTCCACGGACCCGGCCAGCTCGTGGGCTATCCGATCGTGGACATCGGCACGAAGCCCGACGCCATCGGGTACGTTCGGAGCCTCGAGGAGATCGTCATCCGCGCCGCCGCAGACGTCGGTGTCGAGCTGCACCGGAACGAGGTGCAGACGGGTGTGTGGTCGGGTGAGCGGAAGGTGTGCGCGATCGGCGTTCGCCTCATGCGCGCCCGAGTCACCCTGCACGGGTTCGCCCTGAACTGCACCACGGACATGTCGTGGTACGACGCCATCGTGCCGTGCGGGTTGGCGAACGAGGGCGTCGCTTCGCTTTCGCTGCTGGCCGGGCGGGAGATCACGGTGGCGGATATGACCGTGCCCATCCTTCGCCACTTCGAGCGGGTCTTCGGCGTCGAGCTCGAGCCGCGGGCCGATGAGGCCGACTCGTTCGTTCAGCCGGCGTATCAGGCGTCGGCCACGATCGCGTAGCGGGCTACGCGCTCCAGCCATCCCAGGACCGGCGGGTGCCCGGCCCGCTGGGCCCATTCCACGTCTCGCAGCCGGAACAGGCGGACCGCGCGCCATCCCGCCTCGACGGTGGCCTCGATGATCGGCCTCGGCGAGTCCAGCCGGGCGAGTGGCAACGACGACAGGATCACCGGGTCGTACGGCGCGTGATGATCCGGTGGCATCCCGTAGATACGACGGATGGCGCCGATGGCCGCGTCCCTGGCCCGTTCGACCAGGCCCGGTGTTCCCCACGCCCCTTCGAACAGGATCACGCGGCCTTCGGGCGCGACCTCGCGCCAGGCCCGGAGCGAGCCGACGGGATCGGGCGCCGTCCACAGCACGTGCCGCTCGATCACGGCGTCGAAGGGTCCGGCAGGTGGCGCCTCGGCCGGCCCCACGACGAACTCGATCTCCAGGTCCTGGGCTTCCGCTTTCGCTCGGGCGCGATCCAGCATTCCCGGCGACAGATCGACCCCGGTGACCCTATGTCCCAGCTCGGCGGCGAGAAGGCTCAACGCGCCGGTGCCCGCCCCAACGTCGAGGACGTGGGCCGGTGGATCCGGGAGTAGCCGTTGGAGGGCGGCCCGCCAGGCTGCCGCTTCCACCGGGTCGGTCATGGCATGCGAGGCCGAGCGGTCGTACGTGCCGGCGTCCCGGTCCCACCACTCCCGGATGCGGTCGTGGACCTCGGCCATGCGCTCCTCCCGAGAACAGGCCTAGAACAGGGCGTTCGCCAGCCTGCGGCGGTAGTCCGCCACGAGCGGGTCGTCGTCGCCGAGCACCGCGAAGACGTCGAGCATCGCCTCACGGGCCTCCGGATCGTCGACGAGGACCCCGAGCATCCCGTCGAGCGCTTCTCGCCACCTGCCCTGAGCGGCCAGGCGCCTCGCCGAGGCAAGCGTGCCGGAGCCGTCGATCTCCGCCCACTTGGCCACGCGAACCCGAGCCAGCAATCGCTCGGCCTGGGGATCTGGAAGGAGCGGGGTGAGCACCTCCACCGCCGCCTCAGCTTCTCCTCGCTCGAAAATGATCCGGCCCAGCCCCAGCCGGGCACCCCGGTTGTCCGGGTCGGACGTGAGGATCTCCCGGTACCGTCGCTCGGCGTCGGCCACGTCGCCCGATCGCTCCTCGTCGAACGCTGCCTGCGCCGCGACGTCCGCCTCCGACGGGAGCAACCGCTCGACGAACTCCTTCACCATGGGCTCGGGGATGGCGCCGATGAACCCGTCCACCGGCGTTCCGTCCCGGAACGCGATCACGGTGGGGATGCTCTGCACCCCGAACTGGCCCGCGGTGTCAGGGTTCGCGTCCACATCGATCTTGGCCAGCAGGACATCCCCGCCTCGCTGTTCGGCCACCCGTTCCAGGATGGGGCTCAGGGTCCGGCAAGGCCCGCACCACGACGCCCACAGGTCGACCACGACCGGGCGGCGCTTGGATTCCTCGATCACCTTGTCCGCGAAGTCGGCATCGGTCACGTCCACGACGGCCGACTGCCGCTCCACGACCTGTTCTGCCATCTGTTCCATGTCCATGTCTCCCAGCTAGGTTACCTTCGCTCGCTCCAACAGCAGGGCGTTGACCGCCACCAGCATGCTCGACCCCTGCATCGACGTGGCGACGATCACCGGCTTGATGGGTACGCCCCGGCCGAGCATCACTCTCTGGCTCGGGACCTCCATCCTACATACCCCGAGGGGGTATGGCCGATGCTAGACTCGGATGTCGAGGAGGGTTGACCGTGGCGACCCGGTTGAGCGACACCTCGCACGAGGCCCTTGGGCTCATCCCCGACGACCTCCTCGCGATGTACCGCACCATGCTGACGGCGCGCCTGGTGGACGAGGCCGCCTTCCGGCTGAACCGCCAGGGCAAGGCGCCGTTCGTCGTCCCCGTCTCCGGCCACGAGGGGTGTCAGATCGGCACGGCCTGGGCCCTCGAGCGAGGACGGGACGTGTGGTTGCCCTATTACCGCGACCTCGGTGTGGTGCTGGTGGCCGGCATGACCCCGTATGAGGTCTTCCTCGGACTGTTCGCAAAGGCGGACGACCCGGCCTCGGGCGGCAGGCAGATGCCCGCTCACTGGAGCTCCCGACGGCTGGGGATCATCTCGGGCTCCTCGCCCATCGGGACCCAGATCCCTCACGCCTCCGGGATCGCCTACGCGGTGAAGTACCGGGGGGAGGATGCGGTCGTGGCGTCGTGGTTCGGCGAGGGCGCCACGAGTGAGGGCGACTGGCACGAGGGGTTGAACTTCGCCGGCATCCACCGACTGCCTGTCGTCTTCATCTGCGAGAACAACCGGTATGCCATCTCGGTCGAGCAGTCCAAACAGATGGCCGTGGCGAACGTAGCCGACAGGGCCGCGGCCTACGGGTTCCCCGGCGTGGTGGTCGACGGCAACGACGTGCTGGCCTGCTTCGCGGCGATGAAGGAGGCTGTGGCTCGGGCCAGGTCCGGCCAGGGCCCCACCCTGATCGAGTGCAAGACGTATCGGTTCCAGCCCCATACCTCCGACGACGACGACCGGACCTACCGCAGCCGGGAAGAGGTCGAGAAGGCCCGCCTCCACGATCCGGTGTCGCGATTCGCCACCTACCTCACGGGGCAGGGCCTGGCACGGGACGAGGAGATCGCGTCGATGGCAGAGGAGGTCAAGGCGGAGCTCGACGTCTCCATCGACAAGGCGTGGAACGCCGCCGATCCGGATCCGGCCACGGTCACCCGGCACGTCTTCCGCGAACAGTCGTGAGATGACCGAGAAGAACGTCGTCACGGCGATCCACGACGCCCTTCACGAGGCGATGGCGGCCGACGAGCGCCTCGTCGTCCTGGGTGAGGACGTCGGTGCGCGCGGCGGCGTGTTTCGCGTGACCCAGGGATTCCTGGATGAGTTCGGCGAGCGGCGTGTCATCGACACGCCGCTGGCCGAATCCCTGATCGTGGGACTGGCCATCGGCATGGCCCTGCACGGCCTGGTCCCGGTTGCCGAGATCGAATTCGCCGACTTCATCCACCCGGCGTTCGACCAACTCGTCTCGGAGGCCGCTCGGATGCGGTATCGGACGAACGGCGACTTCGAGCTCCCCATGGTGGTGCGGTGCCCGTGGGGTGGGGGGATCCACGGAGCGCTCTACCACTCCCAATCGATCGAGGCCTTCTACGGGCACGTCCCCGGCTTGAAGGTCGTGGTGCCGGCGACCCCGTACGACGCCGTCGGGATGCTCCGCTCCGCCATCGAGGATCCCGACCCCGTGCTGTTCCTGGAGCACAAGAAGACTTACCGGCTGATCAAGGGCGACGTGCCGGACGAGCCCTTCACGGTGCCCATCGGCCGGGCCGACGTGAAGCGAGAAGGCTCCGACATCTCGGTGGTCGCCTACGGGCTGATGCTCCATCTGTGCCTGGAAGCCGCGCAGCGACTGGAGCAGGAAGCCAGCCTCTCGGCGGAGGTCGTGGACGTTCGGACCATCGCTCCGCTCGACAAGGAGACCATCCTGGTATCGGTCCGCAAGACCGGGAAGGCCATGGTCGTCTACGAGGACAACCGGACCTACGGCGCAGGTGCCGAGATCGCGGCCACCATCGCCGAGGAGGCGCTGTTCGACCTCGACGGGCCCCTCGTCAGGCTGGGGGGTCCGGACGCCCCGGCGATGGGCTTTGCCGCGGGCCTCGAGCACGCCTTCATGCCGGACACGGACCGAATCTACGAGCGGATGCTGGAGCTTGCCCGGTTCTGAGGTCCGCTTAGGCACGCAGTCGGGCCCGCCGATAGGACGGGAAACGACCTTCAGCCATGGACGAAGGAACGAGGCCGCGTCGCCACCGCTCGATGGCCCTGCGGGATCTGCTGTTGATCTCGCTGGCAGGCCTCGTCGTGTTCTGGCTGGGCACGGTGACGGACGCCTTCAAGCGAGTCCGCGAATGGATCTCGTCACGGTATCCCGGGCAGTACGACGAGATCCTGGCGCCCATCGGGCTCGTCGCCCTTGTCTTGCTCGTGTTCTCCATCATCCGGTGGCGGGACGTCCGCAGGCAGATCCGGGCTCGCAACGCCGCCGAGCATCGGTATCGGACCCTGGTCGAGGGGATGCCGGTCGTGACGTACGTGGCGGGGACCCCACACGAGGCGACGGCCCCGCTTCGGTACGTCGCACCGGGCATCCGCGAGCTCCTCGGCTACTCGCAGGAGGAGTGGATCGCCGACCCGGACATCTGGAAGAAGCGACTGCATCCCGAGGATCTGGATGACGTCGCGGCCGAGGCTGACCGGGCCCACGATTCGGTCGCTCCCTTCAGCATGGAATATCGGATGGTGGCCAAGGACGGCCGGATCGTCTGGGTCCGCGACGAGGCCGTGGTGGTGGAGCGAGGTCGCAGGGGCCAGTGGAACGTCTGGCAGGGCGTCCTCATGGACATCACCGAGCGTAAGGAGGCCGAGGAACGCTTCCTGGTGGCCGAGACACGGTACCGGTCTTTGGTGGAAACCATCCCGGCGATCACCTATGTCGACCTCGCGGACGAGTTGTCCACCACCGTGTACGTCAGCCCTCAGATCGAGACCATGCTCGGATACACCCCCAAGCACTGGCGCGAGGACACCACCCTGTGGATGCGGGCCGTCCACCCCAGCGACCTGAACCGGGTGGTCGAGGCCTCCGTTCGGCACAACCAGACCGGCGAGCCCTACGACCAGGAGTACCGGATCCGGACCGCTGACGACCGGTGGCTGTGGGTCCGCGACCAAGCCACCATCGTTCGGAGCGAGGACGGGCGCACGTTGGTCTCCCAGGGCGTCATGTTCGACGTCACCGAGCGCAAACTGGCGGAGGAGGCTCTCCGCGAGAGCGAACAACGCGAGCGTGAGGCGGCCGAACACATGCGGAACCTGGACGAGATGAAGAACACGTTCCTCGAGGCCGTCTCCCACGAGCTGCGTAGCCCGCTGACCTCGATCCTGGGGGTCGCGGTGACCCTGGAGCACCAGGACTTCCCCGAGGCCGAGCGGCGCGACCTCCTCGATCGTCTGGCAGCGAACGCGCGCAAGCTCGATCGTCTCCTTCGAGACCTGCTGGACATCGACCGCCTGAGCCGGGGGATCATGACGCCGCAGTACCACGCCATTGACCTGGGGGCGCTCGTTCGGCGAACGGTGGAGAATTTCGACGTGCCGGCCAGCCGAACCGTCCGACTGGACGAGACGTCTGTCACCGTGCAGGCCGATGCGCCGAAGGTCGAGCGGATCGTGGAGAATCTCCTGTCGAACGCGATTCGGCACACGCCTCCCAACGTGAGCGTCTGGGTCCAGGTCCGAACCGAGGACGGCGGCGTGCTCCTGATAGTGGAGGATGACGGGGCCGGAGTCCCCCGCCACCTTCAGAAGGCCATCTTCGAGCCCTTCCGCCAGGGACCGACGGCCTCGCCCTATTCCCCCGGCACCGGCATCGGCCTCTCGCTCGTGGCGATGTTCGCCGAGTTGCACGGGGGGAAGGCCTGGGTAGAGGAACGTGAGGGCGGCGGCGCCTCCTTCCGCGTGTTCCTGCCCTCGATGCAGCCGTACAGCGACGGCAAGGTCGAGGAGGCCGGATCGCCGCCACCCCTCGATGCGGCGAGCGCCGGCTAGACTTGCGTGGTGGCCGGTCGCGATCACAATCCGCACCAGCGGCGCCTCTATCTTCCACTCGTCGCACGTTCATCCGATCCACCGGTGGTTTCGGCGACCCTGGACGACACCCACGTGGCCCGATCCGTGGGGTGCGCACAGACGACACTGCCCTTGCCCCGTCGTCCCGAGTGGCTGAAGGTCAAGGCGCGGACCGGCCCCAACTACCTGGACCTGAAACGCATCATGCGCGACCTGTCGCTGCACACCGTGTGCGAGGAGGCCGGGTGCCCGAACATCTTCGAGTGCTGGGAGGACCGGGAGGCCACGTTCCTGATCCTCGGAGAACGATGCACGAGGCGGTGCGGCTTCTGCGACGTGATGACGGCGAAGCCGGGAGAGGTCGATGAGGGCGAGCCGGCTCGGATCGGTCAAGCCGTCCTGGCCATGGGGCTCCAGTACGTCGTCCTGACCGGAGTGGCTCGCGACGACCTGCCCGACGGCGGCGCCCGGATCTGGGCCTCGTCCGTCCGCGCGGTGCGCGAAGCGGTGCCAGGTTGCGGCGTGGAGGTGCTTCCCGCCGACTTCAAGGGAGGCGAACGCGACATCGCCACCGTGGTCGAGGCCGAGCCCGACGTCTTCGCCCACAACCTGGAGACGGTACGTCGTCTGCACGAGCGGATCCGCCCGGCCTTCGGTTACGAGCGTTCGCTGGATGTGCTCCGGATGGCCAAGCGATCCCGGCCCGGCCAGGTAACCAAGTCGAACCTCATCCTGGGTATGGGCGAGCGGGCGGAGGAGGTGCCGGACGCGCTCCACGACCTGGCCGAGGCGGGCTGCGACATCGTGACCATGGGCCAGTACCTGCAGCCAACGAAGCTCCATCTGCCGGTGGACCGGTGGGTGGGACCCGAGGAGTTCGCCGAGCACAAGCGGACCGGCGAGTCGCTCGGCATCAGCCACGTCGAGGCCGGCCCGCTCGTGCGGAGTTCGTACCACGCGGGGAGGCAGCTCCGCCGAGCACTGGACGCGGCGCGCACCGCATGACCCGCGCTCCGTCCCCGCACCAGATCGGAGATGGGGAGCCGGCCTGTAAGCCGGATCCTGTTCCGGCCCTCGCGGGCCGGCGGCGGCCATCCCTCTGAGTCCCGCCTGGGCGAGACCCCGGGGGCGCTCCCGTACGACGAACGCCCCTCGTGCGGCCTACCCGGGAGCTCGGGCGGGCCACCCTCGAACGCTCCCTGCTTGGCCTTGCTCCGGGTGGGGCTTGCCGAGCCGGACCGGTCACCCGGCCCGCTGGTGAGCTCTTACCTCACCGTTTCACCCTTACCCCCTCGCGGGGGCGGTCTGCTCTCTGTTGCGCTTTCCGCGGGTCGCCCCGCCTGGGCATTACCCAGCACCCTGCCCTTCGGAGTCCGGACTTTCCTCGAGCTCTCGCCCGCGGCCGCCCGGCCGACTCCCCACGGATGAGTATAGGACCGGCTACCATGCGGACCGCCCATGCGATGCCTGGCGGTGTTCGGCTTCGTCCTCCTCACCGCGACGAGCTGCTCGCCCTCGCTGGAAGGCGCCTCCCAGCCCCTCGCGCAGGAGCAGATCGCAGCGGGACTGGGCCTGGATGTGGCCTCCGCCCGTCGCACGGCCATGGATTTCGTGAACGCCTACGCACACGCGACGGAGGATGACGGTGCCCGGCTGTCCGCCCTGGTGGTCGGGGCCAAGCTCACCGCGTGGGCCCACTGGATGACCGTCCAAAACCAGCAGTTCGGCGGAACGATCTCCGGCACCGCCGACGTGCGCTCGGTCGCGTTCGCCGACTGGTTCCTGGTGGAGAATGCCGTCGGCGGCCGAGTGAACCTGGGCGCGTCGGTGACCCTCACGTACGATCCGGCGGCGGATGAGACGTTCGACCGGACGCGGATCATGGACGGGCCGGTGATCCTCCTGCGGACCGGCACGGCCGAGTGGCGCGTCGTCGATGCCACCC
Organism: Actinomycetota bacterium; assembly: GCA_035701505.1. Taxonomy (GTDB): domain Bacteria; phylum Actinomycetota; class UBA4738; order UBA4738; family HRBIN12; genus AC-69. The sequence continues at coordinate 1,097 of DASSSA010000127.1, read as the reverse complement.
GAGACGGGCAGTCCATGAACGACGGGATCCAGCTCTTCAAGGACCTGTCGATGGCCAGCCACGGGGTGACGGTCAGGTTGCATTCGATGTTCATGTTCACGCCGGCATGGCAGTTCAACGTCACAGTGGTGAATCGGACGGGTGGCTTGATCCGCTTCGGGCCGGATCGGCTGGCCCTGCTGGTTCGCCGACCGGACGCTCCCCCACAGCGCACACGCGGGGTGTACACGCAGGCACTTGTCGCGCTGCCCAATGGGTCCGACTCCGAGGGGTTGGTCGTCTTCCCCCAGCAGGAGGAGGCGAAGGGTCGAACCCTTTCCCTGGTCTACCGCCTGGCTGGCGGGCGCCACGTGACGTTCGCGTTCCCCCTCGGAGACGTCGTCACTCAGGTTCCTCCCACAAGCTGGGGGCCCTCCCCGGCGCCGACCAGCTAGCGCCCTCCCCCGCCAGCCACTCATCCACGCCCCGGTTCGCCATGCGGTCCGCTTCCTTGTTCGCCTCACGCGGGATGTGCTCATAGCTGATCGTGGCAAAGGCCCTCGCCGTCGCGCGGACGTCCGTGTGGAGGCGTTGGAGGGTGGGGTTCTTCACCCGGAACCGCCCGGACAGCTGCTCGATCAGCAACTTGCTGTCCGAGCGGAGCACCACGTCGGTGGCACCCAGCTCCCGGGCCCGCTTCAGGCCCTCGAGGGCCGCCGTGTATTCGGCGACGTTGTTGGTGGCTATGCCGGTGCCACGAGCGATGCGGTCCACCACGCGTCCGCGCGTCGTGGTGATGACCACCCCGATGCCGGCTGGGCCGGGGTTGCCCCGAGCAGCCCCATCGCAGGAGACGATCAGGCGAAGACGACGATCCGCCGGCAGTACTCACACCTCTTCACGCCCTCGGTTCGCTTCAGGCGGTCGAGCTCCATCGCGGAGAGCTTCTCGTGGCATGCCTGGCACACCCCGTCCACCAGCGCGGCGACGGCCACCCCCCGCTTCTGCCCCCGAAGCTCCTCGTACAGCTCGAGCAGCTCATCATCGAACTCGGGCACCAGCTTCTCACGGGCGGCTCGCTTCTCGGCCAGCTCCGCCTCGATCCGCTCGAGCTCCTC
>DASSSA010000126.1:0-48518 GCA_035701505.1 Actinomycetota bacterium | reverse complement strand
GTTCCGGGTCACCGAGGCCTCGTACCTGATCGAGCGCTTGGTGCAAAACGCCGCCTACGAGCTGGGCATGGACCCGGCCGACCTTCGACTGAAGAACTTCATCGAAAAGGACCAGTTCCCGTACACGTCGGCGACGGGGTTCGTGTACGACTCCGGCGACTATCACGCCGCCATGAGCCTTGCCCTGGAGAAGGTGAGCTACCACGAGCTCCGCAAGGAGCAGGAGGAGGGCCGGGCTCGCGGCGAGCTCGTGGGGATCGGGCTGGCGTCCTTCACCGAGGTCGTGGGGGCCGGCCCGCACAAGGACTACGACATCCTTGGCCTGAAGATGAACGACGGGGCCGAGCTGCGGATCCACCCCACCGGCAAGGCCATCCTGAAGATCAGCGTCCAGACCCAGGGGCAAGGCCACGAGACCACGTTCGCGCAGATCGTGGCGGAGGAGCTGGGCATCCAGCCCGAGGACGTCAAGGTGATGCACGGCGACACGGACAACACCCCGTACGGCCTGGGAACCTACGCTTCGCGGTCGACGCCGGTCTCGGGCGCGGCGACCGCGATGGTCGCCCGCCGGGTCCGCGAGAAGGCGGCCAGGATCGCCGCACACCTGCTCGAGGTCTCGGAGGAGGACGTCGAGTTCTCGAAGGGCAAGTTCTCCGTGAAGGGCGCCCCGGACAAGGTCGTCACCATCCAGGACGTGGCCTTCGCCGCATACACGAACTTCCCCGACGGCATGGAGTCGGGGCTGGAGGGGGTCTACTACTACGATCCCCCGAACCTCACGTTCCCGTTCGGCACGTACGCGGTGGTGGTCGAGGTCGATCCGGACACCGGCGTCTGGAAGGTCCGCCGGATGGTCGCGGTCGATGACTGCGGGGTCCGGATCAACCCCATGATCGTGGAGGGCCAGATCCACGGGGGCCTGTGCGAAGGGTTCGGGATCGCCGCCATGGAGCAGATCACCTTCGACGAGAACGGCAACTGCATCGGGGCGAACTTCACCGACTATCTGTTGCCCACGGCCTGGGAGACCCCGAGGTTCGAGCTCGGGGAGACCGTGACGCCGTCACCGCACCACCCGATCGGAGCGAAGGGAGTGGGCGAGTCGGCCACCGTGGGCTCGCCCGCCGCGTTCGTGAACGCGGTCATCGACGCCCTATGGCCGCTCGGGGTCCGCAACATCGACATGCCGCTCACGTCGGCCAAGGTGTGGGAAGCGATCCAGGCGGCGGGGGGTTCCACAAGCACGTGAGGCCCGACGTCCTCGAGCTCGCGGCGGAGCTGTCGAAGCGCGGAGAGCCCTTCGTCCTTGCCACCGTGGTGTGGCGGCGGGCCCCCTCTTCGGGCAAGGAAGGCTCCACCGCGCTGATCACCCCCGACGGCCGGGTGCGCGGTTGGCTGGGCGGGGCCTGCGCAGAGCCCACCGTGATGAGGGAATCACTCCTCGCCCTCGAGGAAGGAACTCCTCGTCTCCTGTTCCTCGGACCGCCCGAGGAGCTGGAGGCGCGCGGCCGTCAGGGCGTGGTGACGGTCCCGATCGCGTGCCAGAGCGAGGGCGCGCTGGAGGTGTACGTGGACCCCGTGGTGCCCCAACCGCATCTCGTAATCACCGGGCGCTCCCCGGCGGTCGCGGCCCTTGCCGCAATGGCCGGAGCGCTGGGATGGAGGACGGTCGTCGTCGACGACGGAGGCGACCCCGCCGACTACCCGGCCGCGGGCCGGGTCGTGACGTCGCTCGACTTCGAAGAGGCCGGCGTGACCGATCGGTCGTGGATCGTCGTGGCCACTCAGGGCCATTACGACGAGGACGCCCTGGGGCGTGCCCTGGTCACGTCCGCCAGCTACGTCGGCCTGGTGGCCTCCCGGAACCGGGCCCGGGCGGTGCTGGGCTACCTGCGGGACCGCGGCGTATCGGAGGAGAGTCTGGCACGGGTGCGCGCGCCCGCCGGGCTCGATCTGGGGCGGGTCTCGCATGAGGAGATCGCCGTGGCCATCCTGGCCGAGCTGGTGCGGGACCGGGTGGCCGGTGTCGGACACGGGCAGGTTCCCCCGGCGTCGCCGAGGCATGAGGCTGAGGACCGCGTGTGCGGCATGACGGTGGACGTGGCCACCGCCCGGCACCGTTCGGCACACGAGGGACGTACGTACTATTTCTGCTCGGCCGGCTGCCGGGAGCGGTTCGAGGCTGATCCCGCCCGGTTCGCGGCCGTCACCGGATAACCGTCGAGCGCGGCGAGGCGGGAGCGATGAGCGAGATCAGTGACGTCCTCGGGGCGATCGAATCGCTGCACGCCCGTGGAGAGAGGATGGCCCTGGCCACCATCGTGGCCGTCCGAGGGTCTACCTACCGGCGCCCCGGTGCCCGCCTCCTCGTTCCGGAGCAGGGCGAGCTCATCGGCAACATCAGCGGAGGCTGTCTGGAGAACGACGTGGCCGACGTCGCCCGCATCGTGATGCGGGAGGGGATGGCCCGGGTGGTCTCGTTCGACCTCACCGCCGACGACGAGGCCGTGTGGGGCTGGGGGTTGGGCTGCAACGGGGCCATCGAGCTCTTCGTGGAGCCGGGGGAGAAAGCCGCGGAGGTCGCGGGAGCGCTTCGCATGGCTCTTGAGGATGAGCGCCCCATCTCCATGGTTACGGTCCTGGACTCGTCCATCCCGGGCGTCGATCAGGGGAGCCGGCTGCTCGTCCGGCCCGATGGCTCGGCCGACACCTCGCTCGGCGACACCGCGCTCGACGCCGCGGCGACAGCGTCCGCCATGGAGCTCCTGTCGCGAGACCGGAGCGAGATCCGCACGCTCCCCGGTTCCTCGGGCGAGGCGAAGGCGTTCGTCGAGGTGCTGGAGCCACCGCTGCGGCTGCTCGTCTGCGGCGCCGGCCACGATGCGGCGCCGCTGGTCCGGGCGGCAGCCGGGCTGGGGTGGCGTCCCATCGTCGTAGACGACCGAGGCGAATTCCTGAACCGCGAGCGCTTCCCCGAAGCGGCCGGCTTCGTCCGTCTGGACCGGCCCGAGGAGGTGGCGAAGGTCGCGCCGATCGACGAGCGGACGTTCGTGGTGGTGATGACCCACAACTTCCTTCGGGACAAGGACTACGTGCGGTCCCTGCTCGGCTCGCCGGCGCGCTTCATCGCCATGCTCGGGCCCGGTGCCCGTACCCAGCGACTGATGACCGAGTTGCGGGAAGAAGGTGCGGCGATCACCGAGGGGAACCTCGAACGGATCCACGGTCCGGCCGGACTGGACCTCGGCGCCGAGGGGCCCGAGGAGATCGCTGCGGCGATCGTGGCCGAGATCGTGGCCGTCAAGCGAGGCCGGGAGGGCGGGTTCCTCAAGCACCGCGTCGGCCCCATCCACGACCGGGGAACCCCCGCCAGACGTTCGGGCTGAGCGCGAGGATCCTTGGCCTCCTATCTGGCGTCTTGACCAGGATATTCCCTGCCGCTATCATTGAGCGAACGCTCAAAGCGAGCGCTTAAGCCGGGGCGAGGAGGCACCGGGCGTGGCGGAGGCTCGAACCAGCACTACCAGGGCTCGGGGGGAGGAAACCAGGGCCAGGATCATCGAGGCCGCCATCGAGACCCTGAAGCGCGAAGGGTTCGGGGGCGCGAGCGCCCGGACCATCGCCCGGACGGGCGGGTTCAACCAGGCTCTGGTCTTCTATCACTTCGGCAGCGTGCGGGATCTCCTGCTCGCCGCGTTGGACCAGACGAGCGCCCGCCGAATGGCGCGGTACCGGGTGGTCGTGGACGATGCCGAAACCTTCCAGGAACTCATCGCTGCGGCGACGGAGGTGTATCGGGAGGACCTGGCCTCTGGGCACATCAAGGTGCTGGCCGAGATGATCGCCGGGGCGTCCTCCGTACCCGAGCTCGGCCCTGAGATCGTGCGGCGGATCGAGCCGTGGATCGACTTCGCGCGGGACACCGTCGCCCGGGTTTCCTCGACGTTGCCGTTCCCGGTCCGGGTGCCGCCTGAGGATGCGGCCTTCGGCATCGTCGCTCTGTTCCTGGGCATCGAGCTGCTGACCCACTTGGAGGGCGACGGAACTCGGTCCGATCGGCTCTTCGAGCTTGGGTCACAGCTGGCCGCGATGGCCGGCCTGCTGACCGGCACACCTCCGGCAACAGGCAAGGGGGACGAGTGAGATGCGCGCCCCGGCCGTTTCGCTCGACGACCTGTCCGCGTCGGCTCCGGAGCGGATTGACCGCGCGGTCATGGTTCAACGCTGGGACCGCCTGACCTTCCTTCACCGACCCTGCGATCCAGAGGTCGTACGGCGCGCGCTCCCGCCGGGGCTCGAGATCGACACCTTCGACGGCGCCGCGTGGATCGGGCTCATCGCGTTCCGGCTCACCGTGCGGGCGCCCGCCTTGCCCGCCTTTCCCTGGATCTCTCGGTTCGCCGAGGTGAACGTCCGGACCTATGTGCGAGGGCCCGACGGACGGCGGGGGATCTGGTTCCTCTCGCTCGACGCGGACAGGCTCGCCGCGGTCATGGTCGCGCGACGCTGGTACCGCATCCCGTACGTCTGGGGCGCGACGCACCTCATCGAGACGCCTCGGGCGGTGCGCTACGAGAGCCGGCGTCGTTGGCCGGGATCGGCCGGCTCGGAGCTCCAGCTCACGGTCGTCCCCTCTGAGCCCATCGCCCCATATGACGTCACCGAGCTCGAACGGTTCCTCACCTGCCGTTGGCGGTTGTACAGCCCCGCACCACTGAACTTGCCGGCCACCCGTATCGGATTCGTTGCCACCCAAGTCGAGCATCCGCCGTGGCCACTTCATCGGGCGAACGTCCTCGAGCTCCGCGAGGGATTGCTTGCAGCCGCAGGTCTGCCGGGGTTCGGCCGAGAGTATGTCGCGCACTTCTCGCCCGGGGTCCGCGTTCGCTTCGGTCCGAGGCGGCCGGTTGGTCCACCTCTCGGCTCTCCGGCAGGCGAGTTCTAGGCCTCCGCCTTGCGCCATCCGCTCTCTCCCCGGCCGCGGAGGCGCGAGCATAGCCCGGACCTTTCGGATGGCGTGGGAAAGCGACGCTGGGTAGGCTCGGACGCTCGGAGGATCCCGGAGGGATCATGCTGATCGAGAACGAGTTCCAGGTTCCGGCGACGATCGACCGGGCGTGGGCGTACCTGCTCGACGTGGAGGAGATTGCCCCCTGCGCTCCGGGTGCCGAGCTGACAGAGGTCGTCGACGACCACACGTGGAAAGGCAAGATCAACCTGAAGCTGGGGCCGATCGCGTTGTCGTTCGCCGGCACGGTGACCGTTGCGGAGCGGGATGAAGCCAACCATAGGGTCGTGCTGAAGGCCCAGGGCCAGGAGCAGAAGGGGAAGGGCGCAGCCAGCGCGACCATCACGTCCTGGCTGGAACCGGCAGGACAGAATGGCGCAACCAGGGTGAAGATGCAGGCCGACATCGTGCTCACCGGGACGGTGGCACAAGTCTCACGTGGTCTCCTGCCCGATGTATCCGCCAGGCTGACGACCCAGTTCGCGGACTGCCTCCGCGACCACCTGTCAGCCTCACAAGGTGCAACGGCCGCGGCGTCCTCGACTACTCCCCAGCCCTCGGAGGCCATCGGTGGCATCCGGCTGGGCCTCTACGCGATCGTCAGAGCGATCGGTCGGTTCTTCCGCCGCCTGTTCGGCCGCGCCTCTTCGTGATCACCGGGATCGTCCTGGCCGCCGGAACCTCCTCCAGGTTCGGGCGGACGAAGCAGCTGCTCGAGCTGGAGGGCAAACCCCTGGTCCAGTACGCGGTCGACGCCGCGGCAGCGGCGGGACTCGACGAGGTAGTAGTGGTCCTCGGCCACGACGCGGAACGAGTGCGCGCCTCGCTCCGTCTGCCCCAGAACGGTCGGACCGTTCTGAACCTCGGCTATGAAGCGGGGCAGTCGACTTCACTCATCGTTGGCCTCGACGCCGCGGGCCCCGAGAGCGACGCCGCAGTGGTCCTCCTGGCCGATCAGCCGGGCATCACCTCCGAGCACCTCCGGGCCCTCGTCGATGCGTTCGAGGCCGGTCGCCCCCTCGTGGCCCGACTCCGCTTCCGTGACGGCCCCGGACCCGCGTTGCTCTCGCGCGAGGTCTGGGACGAGGCGCGCACGTTGGCTGGCGACACCGGAGCCCGCGAGATCATCACGGCCCATCCCCGATGGGTGAAGGACGTCGTGGTGGACTCGGACGCTCCGCCCGACGTCGACTGGCCGCCCGATCTCGACCGGCTCCGGTAGAAACGAGCGACCCGGGCCTCTTCGCGGCCCGGGTCGCTCCCCTACAGCTAGGTCGGGAGGGCTAGCCGTAGAAGATGACGGTCACCCAGAAGCTGCCGTTCGAACGGATCACCCCGACAGCCGCGTGGTCGAACCCTGTTCGAAGGATGTTCCTGCGGTGCGGCGTGCTCCCCATGAACGCGCTCTCGAGGCCGTCAAGGGTAGACCCGACCCCCACGTTCTCCCCGCCGATCGACCAATCGAGGCCCTTCAGCCTCGAGTTCAGGTCGGCGGTGTGGAACAGGTAGCCCTTCGTCGCCATCTGGCGGCTGTGATGCTTGGCGTACCTCGAGAGCACCGCGTTCAGCCTGAGGGCGACCTTGTCGTGCTGTGCACGGTCGTCGTTGGTGAGCGAGAGCATGTGAGCGCGGCGACGGTGATCGATCGATGCCGACGCCCGGTCGGCCGAGATGCCCTGGGCGAGCAGGACGATGAGCATGGCGAGCGCAATGCCGGCCAAGCTCCGGCCTCGTGTCCGCACTCGATCCATGGCCGCCCTCCAAACCCGTGGGTCCCGTGGAGACGGGGGTCCCGGCCTTCCTTCCAGACCGAGTTATCGGCCGGACGGGGTCCCCGATTGAGGGGACAGATGGCCAAGTCCTCAAGGCGCGATGGGGGTGAGGATCAGGTGGCGAAGCCGAGGCGGCGGTGCCGGAGCGCGGGCAATCGCTCGCGCACCCGACGGACTTCATCGAGGTCGAGGTCGGCGAACGTGACGCCCACCCCCTCGGGGGCACGGGCCAGGACCCGACCCCACGGATCGACCGCCAGGCTGTTGCCGAAGCACCGGCGGTTCTGCTCCGGCGGACCCCAGGTTCCCCATTGCGCGGGAGCCAACACGAACGCCTGGCTCTCGATGGCCCGAGCCCGGATCAGGACGTCCCAGTGATCGGTGCCGGTCTCGAACGTGAAGGCCGAGGGAACGAAGATCATCTCGGCTCCGCGAGTGACGAGGGCGCGGTACAGCTCGGGGAACCTCACGTCGTAGCAGACCGACAGCCCGGCCACGCCGAACTCCGTCTGCGCCGCCACCACGTCCTCCCCCGGCGAATACGTGAACGACTCGCGGATCGGCGGCTGCCCCGGCAGGTCCACGTCGAACAGATGGATCTTCCGGTACTGGGCGACGAGCTCGCCGCCCCGGTTGAACAGCAGGCTCGTGTTGAACACCGTGCCGTCGTCGCCTGCCTCGAGCACGCTTCCTCCGAGGACCCACATCGAACGCGCTCGCGCAACTGACGCAAGCCACTCGCTCGTCGGTCCCGGTACTGGCTGAGCGACCTCGCGATGGCGCCTGGCCGCGCCCATGTACGTCCACACCTCGGGGAGGGCGGCGAGGTCGGCTCCACCGTCCGCGGACCGCCCAAGCAGGTCGTGGGCCTGCGTGCGATTGGCCTCGACGTCGTCGCTCGAGCTCATCTGGCACAGCGCCACCCTCATGCCGGCATCCTACGATTGGCGGGATGCCGATCGGCCGGTACACGGTGATGGACGGGGACGGGAACGCTGTGGGGACGGAGGATTTCCGCTCCGCGCCGGGTCCCGCCGGGTGGCGGTACTTCTCCGACATCCAGACGACCCTTCCGCAGACGCACCATGAGGTTGTGGACCTCGTCGCGGACTCCGGCTGGAGGCCGGTGCGAACGAGGATCGACACGGGCTCGCACGAGATCCTGCTGATGGCCGAGGGCGAACGCCTGACCGGCTACCGAGACGGCGTCGCGGTGGAGCTTGCGTGGGGACCCGACGTCGAGCTCGACTACGCCTCGCCGGCCTACAACGTGGTCACGGCGAACCGGCTGGGGTCCCGTACGACGGAGTTCGAAGTCGTGTTCCTCCAGCCGGTGACCTGCCAGCCGGTCGTGGAACGCCAGCGCTACGAGCATCTCGGACAGGAGGACGTCGCGACCCCGGCTGGACGATTCGCCTCGGTACGATGGCGGTACACCGCCCTCTCGTCCGGCTGGAGCCGTGACCTGTGGATCGCCGGTAACGTCGTGGTTGGCTATGACGGGCTGTACGCGCTGGAGTCCTACGAGCCGGGCGCGAGCGGACCATTCCCGCTCGCCTGAGAGGAGCGTCATGGCGAGGAAGCGGTGTGAGTGGGCTGAGGGAACCGATGCTCTCATGCTCGCGTACCACGACCAGGAGTGGGGAACACCGAGCCGGGACGAACGCCACCTGTTCGAGATGCTGACGCTCGAGGGCGCGCAGGCCGGGCTGTCGTGGCAGACCATCCTGAACAAGCGGGAGGGGTACCGGCGCGCGTTCGTCGGGTTCGATCCGGCCAAGGTCGCGCGGTTCGGCGAGGAGAAGATCGAGCGATTGATGCGGGATCCTGGCATCGTTCGGAACCGGGCCAAGATCGATGCGACGATCAGCAATGCTCGGACGGTGCTGGCGCTCCGCGCGGACGTCGGGCCGCTCCCCGCGTACCTGTGGTCGTTCGTCGATGGCCAACCCATCGAGGCCAATCGCCAACGCCTGTCGGACATCCCGGTCGAGACGGCGGAGTCCCGGGCCATGAGCAAGGAGTTGAAGAAGCGAGGGTTCCGGTTCGTCGGGCCGACGATCTGCTACGCGTTCATGCAGGCCGTCGGCATGGTCAATGACCACGTAGCAAGTTGCTTCCGGTGGGCTGAGCTCGCTAGCTCATCGAGGAAGAGGACCCCGTGATGCCCCAGTGTTGGGGAATGTCTCTCGACAGACAGGTCGTGTTGCGGCGTCCTATGCCTCTCCCGCGATCGCGATCAGGTCCGCGACAATCTCGGCAATCGACCTGCTGGCATCCAACTCGTGAGTGCAGCCTGCCCGGAGCAGCGGCTCGACCGTCTCGAGCTGATGCAGGACTAGTTCACGCTCGGCAGGGGTCTTCCCCCAATCGTTCGTATTCCTGCTCGCGATCCTGTCGAGGATCACCTGGGCCGGTGCGCTGAGCAGGACGACCGCGTCGAACCGGTCGTAGAACTTCCCCTGATTCCTCACGCACCCCTGGACGAAGAGCGTGCGATCGTCATCCGCCTGAAGGAGTTCGGCCATCCGGTCCTCGACCCACAGCCATTCCCCACCGCCAACCTCATCCGAGGATTCGACCCACTCGGACCAGCCTGGCTCATCCGTCTCCACAACTCGATAGCCGCGTCGGCCAAGTTCAGCGAGTGCCGAGGACTTACCCGTGCCCGACATCCCGGTCACCAAGACCTTCGTCATCAGGAGAACGCTACCCAGTGTCAAGCGACGGCGTGTCCGTGCGCGCCAGCGTTGGGGAATGTCACCGGAGCAGCCGCCTCCTGGACCTCATCGAGAGCCGCACGACCCTGGACGTTCGACCCGAGCGCCTGCCGGACCCGCGCGCAGCGGTCGAGCGCCTCGCTGGCTATTTCGGTTCCGGAACGTCAGCTTCCCGGGGTCTCCGGCTCTGCGCTGCCTCGCTGATGGCCCTTGATCTTCTGGAGCACGAAGTTGGGCGGGCCATGCCCGTGCCAGACGGCAACCATCGGCTTCCCGCACTCGCTGTGCGCCGCAAGGGGAACCTGGGCCGGGTCCCCGGCGGCGGCGACGGCGCTCACGTAGTCGCCGTGCGTCCAGTTGCCCGGAAGGGTGGAGACATCGGTGAGTTTACACGCGCTCACCGTGTGGAAACGCGAGATCGGCCCTCCGTGGATGCCCCCTTCATCGGACTCGTTGTCCCGCCCCTGGCGGGACAGCACGCTCGCTGCCGCGAGGCCCGAGCCCAACACCGCGACCGATACTCCCAGAACGAGGATGAGTCTCTTCACCTGAACCTCCACGCTTCTCCTCCCTTATTACGCCAAGCAGCAGAGGGGCGCATCGGCCAAAGGGCGTAACTCGAGGACGAGGCCGCCAGCGCAAGGAGCCGGATTGGCCGGCGGCTGGTGAAATAGGTATTCGGGCGGCACGTTGTCCGCCGGCGACCCGTTCCCGATGGGCGGAGCTCAGCCGATACTCCTCCGAATGAGCCCGAATCCCGCTGGTCTACGACCGTCCGATCAGGGATGAGGGCCTGGCCACCGCGGCCGCATCCACCGCGTCGACATCGTCGGTGACGAGAGCTCGGTCTTCGACGGTGTCGGGCAGATGAAGGATCGCTTCCATTCCGCCCTCCGGATGACGCTGGAGCTCGACCCGCCCCCCGATAAGCTCAGCGATCTTGCGCGCCGCGAACAGGCCGATCCCTAGGCCGGACTTCGCTCGGGTGGAGGACTGGTCCTCCTGAGTGAAGGGATCGAAAGCCCGCTCCATGAACTCCGAGCTGATACCGGGACCACGATCGCGGACCCTGACTTCGACGTCTCCCGAGGTTCGGGCGAGCGAGATATCGACCGCACTCCCCGGTGGGGAGAACTTCAGCGCGTTCTCCATGATGTGCCGCAGGAGCGGCTTGAGCATCGCCGGATCGCTCATCACGGTGTCTCCCTCCGACATCGCCCCGACGCGAACTCTGTGGAGTGCATCGAATGAGGAGAGCCCATCGATCACTGACCGGATGACTTCGCCGAGCGCGACGGGCTGACGCCGCGCTTCAGCCTCGCGCTCCATGCCTTCGGCTGCCGCCAGCACGGCCTCCACCAGATCATGCAACCGATGGCTGGCATTCCGAAGGCTGTCCAGCAAGGAGCGTCCGGCTTCCGCCACCAGGTCGTGCCTCCCGAGGGTGCTCGAGACACCTTCGATGATCGTAAGCGGGGTCCTGAATTCGTGAGACACGGTGCCGATGACCGCGGCTTTCCGAAGGGCCAGATCGCGCTCCTCGTTGGCCAGACGAAGCTCTCGGTCGGCTTGGCGCCGAAGGCGCCTGGACGCGGTGGCGACGATACGGAACAGGGCGACATACAGAAGGGCCAGGCCGCCCAGGAGCACCAGATACAGTCGATGACTGTCGCGGGTGATCGCGGCCTCGATCGGCTGGTACGGAAGATAGAGTTCGAACGCTCCCGCTGGTGCCGGATCACCCGGGAAGGTCAGGGGAACGTACACCTCAAGTAGCTTCCCATAGCTCCGGTCGCTGACGTTTTCCTCTTTCGTAAGGTCGGACACCTCGGAGGCGATCTGTCCTGCCATCGCATCCTCGAGCTCATGGGAGGAGGGAAAGGTTCGACCGATGAGCTCAGGGTCGTCCGAGTAGACCACGCGGAGATCGCGGCTCCAGATCTTGACCCGCGCAATCTCCTCGCCGACCAGTCCCGCATGCAGGACATTATCGAGCTGACGAAGACGTTCTGGTGTGAGTCCCTGGTTCAGGTCATCGGGGGTAAGTTGCGGCTGGATATCGAATCGGGCGATGAGGTCAGCCAGCTGCCGCGCGTTCGTCAGCGCTTGGTTCCGGATCTGGATCTGGAGCGTCTTGGCGAGGACAAGGCCGAGGAGCACGATCGGGATCAAGCTGACAACGGCGAACTTCCCCAAGAGGCTGAGCCTTGGCAAGTGGATGGCGACCTTCGACGACGCCATTGCGACCCTTTCCCCCGTTTCGGTCGAGTATCGGCATCGTCAGCAGGCGCTTGAGATGGAGGGAACCCGGCACCCTCCTATCGGCGTCCAAGCTCGGTCGTACCCGACCGAAGGAGGAACGCCATGCGCCGGATCGTGTTTCTCGTGCCCGCCACCCTCGTCTTCCTCCTGGCCGCCGGCCCCGCATGGGCCTGCGGCGGGCTGGTGAACGCGAACGGCAGCGTCACCCTGGTCCGCACCACTACCCTCGCGGCTTATCACCAAGGAGTCGAGCATTACGTGACCTCGTTCGAGTTTGCCGGGGTCGGCGGGGAGTTCGGCTCGATCGTACCGCTGCCGGGCGTTCCCTCGAAGGTCGTGCGGGCCGGGGACTGGACCCTCCAGCGACTGGTGCAGGAGACGCAGCCGGTGCTCGAGTTCGCCGCGCGCGCCGCCCTGGCGTCGGCGGACGCCAAGGTGTTGCTGGAGACCCAAATCGACGCGCTCGACGTGACGGTCCTGAAGGGCGGAGGCACTGCCGTCGGCAACTGGGCGCGGGAGCATGGGTTCCTCCTCCCGCCCGACGCGCCCGAAGTGCTGGACTTCTACGCGGACCGCAGCCCGATCTTCATGGCCGTCCGGTTCAACGGAGAGCGGGCCAAGGAGCAGGGGATCTCCCAGGGCGAGGGCACGCCGGTGCATGTGGTCATCCCCACGACGAACCCGTGGGTCCCCCTTCGGATCCTTGGGCTCGGCGCCCCGGCCAACGCGCCGGTCGAGGCGGACGTGTACCTGCTGACCGACCGAGAGCCCGCACTTCTCCCCGCCCCTGACGAGGCAGGTGGGTCGGGTACATCGCTCGTCGGCGTGGTTCCCGATGGCTCGCCCCGGCCCGGACTGGTCCTCGAGCGCAGCGAGCCGGCCTCGGTCTCACTCCTCTCCGACCTTCGCTCGGACAAGGGGATGGAGTGGCTGCCCGCATCGGGGATGTGGCTCACGTACATGCGCGTGGACTCCAACGCCGGTGCGCTGAAGTACGACCTTGCCGTCGATGCGAGCGGCGCCGGGAGGCCGTCGCCCGTCGCCGCCGGCCTGTCGCCCCGGGACGCCTCCTCGCTGGACGCGGCCGCTGGTCGCATCTGGCCGGCGGCGCTGGCGGCCCTGGCGCTGGTCGGCGGGATCGCGACAGGCGCCTGGCTGGGACGGAGCCGGCTCCGCCCGCGGGTGGGGTAACCTGCATGAAGGGAGGCATGCGACTGGTGCTCGTGATCGCCTTGGTCGCGGCCCCGGCCGCATGCCGTCCCGCCGCCGCGGACGAAGCGGTCGAGACGGTGGAGATCACCATCCACTACTCGCACTTCGATCCCTCGACCTTCGAGTTCCCCCCGGGCACGCCCGTCCGGTTCGTCGTCCACAACACCGATCCGATCGATCACGAGTTCATCCTGGGCGATGCCAGGGTCCAGGAGATCCACGAGCTTGGGACCGAGGCGCACCATCCGCCACGTCCCGGTGAGATGTCGGTCCCCGCGGGCTCCACCCGGACGACGATCTACACCTTCACGCAGCGGGGAACGCTCATCTTCGGTTGTCACCTCCCGGGCCACTACGCATTCGGCATGCACGGGCAGGTGACCGTGGCCTGAGACTGGTGAAGCGCCAATTGCGGTTCAGGATCCATCAGCCTGACGAACCGGTCGACGACGTGGTGGAGGTGAGGGGATTTGAACCCCTGACCCCTGCCGTGCGAAGGCAGTGCTCTACCGGTCTGAGCTACACCCCCGTGCTCGGCTAGCGTAGCAAAGGCTGACCTGCCTACTGGCCGAGCACGTCCTTGGCATGACGATCGAGCGCGTCGCGCAGCTGACGCTGGACGATCGCGATCGACAGGTCACCGCGAGTCTTCTCGATGAGGCTCCGGGCCACGTCGGTCGAGCGACGAAGGTTCATCGTGATCGCGTCGGGGTAGTCCATCGACACGAGCACGTAGTAGATGTCGTCCATCGCCGAGAGGATGGCCTCACCTCGGTCCACCTCGCCGTGGCGGAGCAGGTCGAGGATGTGGCGGCGTCCTTCTCCGATGGCCTCGGCCATCCCGTTGAGGAACGGCGCGTCCTCCACCCCCAACTCTTCCGGAGTGGGGAGCTGGCTCGCGCCGGTCACCACCGCCTCGGTGATGCGGGCCTCCGAGTACTCCTTCTGGGCGTCCTGGAGGTACCCGGCGAACCGGATCTCCGGATGATCGCGCACGGCCAACTGGCCCTCGTCGATGGCGGCCTTGGCCTGATCCATGAGCCGGTGGGCCTGCTCCCACTCGGAGCGGTGGATGGCTCGGATCGCGTTCGCGCACGAGCGGATGGCGCGCCGAGCGGCAGGGAGGGCACGTTCGCGGGCATCCATCCTCTGGTCGAAGCGAACGCGAACATCCTGAGAGATCTGATCCAGGTTCATCGCGGCCGGAGTGTAGACGCCGGGCTAGGCCCCGGCCATGCCGACCTTTTGGACCGGCCGGACCACGATGTTGGTGAGGTCGTCGTGGTCGAAGACACCGAGGCCGTTGTACGCCGGCTTGGCCGACGTGCCGTCGGATACGTACCGCTGCTTGACCGGCTTCGGCTGGTCCGGTACGCCCGCCTCCTTCACGCGACGCCTGGCCGATCCCTCGGCACCCTGCTCCTTGATCCACAGGAGCAACCACACGTCCGCACCCAACGCCGCCACCAGGATGCCGGTCACGGCCCACATCGGCCGAAGCGGCGGCACAAGGCCGATCAGGAAGGTGAGGCCGATGCTCTCGACGAGGGAGACGAAGATCAGGCGCCGGCGCTCACGGGCCCTGGCCCGGGCGCGGGCGTCGGGTCCCAGGAACGCCGCTCCCTTGCGAGGAGTGATGATCCAGCGACGATCCTCATGTCGTCCTGTCTCTGCCAACAACTCCATCTTCCGCTCGAAATCCTCCACGCTCTCGACGAGTGAACCACTTCGCCTGCCCCGGGGGAGGAGAAAGGCGGCCCATACTATGCCCAAGGCCGCAAGCGTCAACCAACCCACGCGCCCGGCCCTTCGTTCGCGGTTTCCCCGGCCCGCCACGAGGTGCACAACATGTTGTTCGAGCTCGAACGCTAGCACCCATATGTGGCGTGCTCAATCACATGCGTGTGATTCATTGAACCGGCTGCGGCCCGGCTGGGCTCAGCCCGCTCGATAGTGGCCGCTCTTACCGCCGGTCTTCTCCAGCAGGCGGAGGCCATCGATGCGAGCACCACGATCGAAGGCCTTGGCCGTGTCGTACAGGCTGAGTGCCGCGACGGCTGCGGCAGTGAGCGCCTCCATCTCGACGCCCGTCCGATCGCGGGCGGTGATTCGGGCCTGGACCCGGATCCGACCGGTCGACCGGTCCGGTTCCACGACCACCTCGGCTCCCGTCACCGCGATCGGATGGCAGAACGGCAGGAGGTCCGGCGTCCGCTTCACGCCCATGATGCCGGCCACCCGGGCGGCCTCGATGGGGTTCCCCTTCGGCGTCCCCGCCTCGAGGTGGGCGCAGGCCTCCGGGGTCATCGTGATCACGCACTCGGCCACGGCCTCCCGGTCCGTGACCTCCTTGCCGCCGACGTCGACGATGCGAGCCGCGTCGCCGGTAGCCATCAGTCCTCCGGGGCGCGGAACACCATGATCGTGACGTCGCTTCCCGCCGGCGCGGTCTCGACGCCGGCGGGGACGATGGCCAAACCATTCGCCCGAGCCACGGTGGCGATGAGGTTCGAGCCGCGGCCTCCCGTCGGCGTGGCCACGTATCCGTCGCCGTCCGGCCGCACGAGCACCCGTGCGAACTGCGTCTTGCCCTTCGGCCCCGAGACGTCGGCGGTAAGGCGGGCGGTGATCTCGGGGCGGAACAGGCTCGTCCTGCCCATCATCTTCAGGATCGCCGGCCGGATGAACACCTCGAACGAGACGAACACGCTCACCGGGTTCCCGGGGAGACCGAAATAGGGCTTGCCCTCGATGGTGCCGAACCCCTGCGGCATGCCCGGCTGCATGGCAACTTTGAAAAACTCGACGTCTCCCCGTCGGAAGAAGGCGGCCTTCACCACGTCTCGCTCCCCCACTGACACGCCCCCCGAAGAGACGAACGCGTCGGCCTGGACCAGCCGAGAGAGCACGGTGTCGCGCAGCTCGTCCACCTCGTCGCGAACGATGCCGGCCAGGACCGGCGCGGCGCCGACTTCCCGGAGGGCGCCGAATAGCAGATAGGCATTCGAGTCACGGACCTGGCCATACCCGGGCGATCCGGGTGGCGCGATCAGCTCGTCCCCCGTCGAAAGCACCACCACGCGTGGACGCGGATGGACGAGCGGGTGGGAGAAACCCGCCGTGGCCAGGAGCGCGAGCTCCGGGGCTCCCAGGCGCCGCCCCCGAGTGACGAGGACCTCGCCCGCCTTCACGTCCTCTCCGGTGGGACGGATGTGCTTTCCCTCTGGCGACGCCGCCACGATCCGCACCCGATCCCCGGCCACCTCGCAATTCTCGATGGGGACGATCGTGTCGGCGCCGGCCGGGACCGGCGCGCCGGTGGCGATGCGGACCGACTCCCCGCCTCCCACGGTCGCCTCGGGACGCCGGCCGATCGGGGCCCGCCCGACGATCGCGAGCTCGACGGGCGATCCCGGCGACGCCTCCGCCACGTCGCTCGATCGGACGGCGAAGCCGTCCATCGCCGACGAGGGAAAGTCGGGGATGTCCGAGGAGGCCACGGCCTCCTCAGCCAGGACGCAGCCGTGGGATTCCGTGAGCGGGAGGTTGATGGTAGAGAGCGGCTGGACCTGGGACAGGACCTTCTCCCTGGCGTCCTTCACCGAGAGCAGACCCTCACCGCTGTCGTGGTCGTGAAGGTGTTTCGCGCTCGTGGCCATCACGGGCAGTCTACCGACCGGGCTCGGACCAAGCCGCTACAGGATCTTCTTGCGCTGCACCAGATCGGCCAGGTACGCGCGAATCTCCTCGCCAACGTCCTCGCGATCCACGGCCAGCTCGATCGTGGCCTTCAGGTAGTCCACCTTGTTCCCCACGTCGAACCGGCCGTTCTCGAAGACGTAGGCGTACACAGCCTGTTCTTGGGCCAGGTCGTTCAACGCGTCCGTAAGCTGCACCTCGCCCCCCTTGCCTGGCTCCACGGCCCGCACGCTGTCGAAGATCTCCGGCGTCAGCACGTACCGGCCGATGACGGCGAGGTTGGAGGGGGCGTCGTCCGGCGCAGGCTTCTCCACGATCGAGACCACCCGGGCCAGACGCTCCTGGACGAACTCGGGCTCGATGGACCCGTACATGTCGATCTCGTCTCTGGCCACCTCCTGGACCGCGATCACGCTCCGCCCGTACCGCTCGTGGATCCGCAACATCTCCTGGAGGAGTGGCGTGGTCCCTAAGATCAGGTCGTCGCCGAGGAGGACGGCGAACGACTCGCCCGCGACGTGATCCTCGGCCACCAGCACGGCGTGGCCCAGGCCCAGAGGGTCACGCTGGCGGATGAAGTGTATCGACGCCATCTCCGAGATCTCCCGGACCTCTTTCAAATCGTCGAACTTCCCCCTGGCCTCCAGGAAGCTCTCGAGCTCGACCGATCGGTCGAAGTGATCCTCGATGGAGCGCTTGCCCCGGCCCGTGATGATGAGGATGTCGGTCAGGGCGGCCCGCACGGCCTCCTCCACCACGTACTGGATGGCCGGCTTGTCGACCACGGGGAGCATCTCCTTCGGCTGCGCCTTCGTGGCCGGGAGGAATCTGGTCCCCAGGCCGGCGGCGGGGATGACAGCCTTCCTGACCTTCATGGGACCTCCCCCAAAGGGTAGGTGAGTGTACTCTGGGGCCAGTCGGCTCTCCAGTCGCCCGGTCGCCCTAGTGTGGACTGGCGCGGTGCTCCTCATGCCGCCGATCATCCGCAGGAGCATCCGACCTCGGCTGGATGGATACCCCTCTCCGCTAGAATCGATGCACGATGCCGACCTACGAGTACGCCTGCACGAAGTGCGGACAGCACGTCGAGGTGTTCCAGCGGATCAGCGAGCCCCCGCTCACCACCTGCGGGGTCTGTGGAGGACCGCTGCGGAAAGTGTTCCATCCGGCCGGGATCGTGTTCAAGGGATCGGGGTTCTACGCCACGGACAGCCGCTCCAAGGCCCAACCCGCCTCGTCCGAGTCGACACCGGGACCCACGCCCGATGGGAAGCCCGATACCAAGCCCGACACGAAGGGCGGCGAGGCGAAGCCCGGCTCGAAGCCGGGCGGCGAGAAGGCCACCACCGGCAGCGCCAAGGAGAAGAGCGCCTGAGCACGGCCGAGATCGGCGTCTTCGGGGGGTCGGGATTCTACTCGTTCCTGGAGCCTTCGGAAACCGTGGACGTGAACACGCCCTACGGCAGGCCCTCTGCCTCACCCGTGATCGGGGGGGTCGGCGGGCGTTCGGTCGTATTCATCCCCCGTCACGGGGTGAAGCACGAGTACCCTCCGCACCGGATCAACTACCGGGCCAACCTGTGGGCGATGAAGGAGCTCGGCGTTCAGCGGATCTGGGGGCCCGGCGCCGCCGGCTCGCTCCAACCGGGTGTACGGATCGGTGACTTCGTGATCTGCGACCAGCTGGTGGACCGGACCCGTTCGCGGCCTCACACTTTCTACGACGGTCCGGTCACGACGCACGTCGCCTTCGCCGACCCCTACTGCCCGACGATGCGCGAGGTCGCGGTGAAGACAGGCACCGAGCTCGGCATCTCCATGCACGACGGCGGGACGTTGGTCGTGATCGAGGGGCCTCGGTTCTCGACGCGTGCCGAGTCGGCGTGGTTCCACCAGATGGGATGGCACACGATCGGCATGACCGGGTATCCGGAAGCGCTCCTCGCGCGAGAGCTGGAGATCTGCTACGCGAACGTCTCGCTGATCACCGATTACGACGTCGGCGTCCCAGGCATCCCGCCGGTAACGCACGAGGCGGTGATCGATGCCTTCGAGCGGAACAACGCGAGGCTCCGTGAGCTGCTGTTCGCATCGATCCCCGCCCTCCCGCAGGAACGCGATTGCCCCTGCGTCACCGCCCTGCGAGGAGCACGCTTCGAAGTCTAGCGGCGAGGGTACGATGGGGCGATGGCTGCCGAACCTATCCTCGTAACCGTCGAGCTCCGCTTTAAGACCTCGGAGGACGCGCAGCAGCTCGGGGATCGGATCCGCGAATCCGTCGCCATGATCGTGGGTCAGGCGGCCCTGGAGGAGTTCCGGGTCCGGGTCCTTCCGCTCGGGGAGAAGAAGCCCCGCGGAGTGTGATCAGCCTCACAGCGCGCCACCGACACATCCATTAGCGTCGGGCCGCTTCCCCTGCTCGCCTCGTGGGGGTGGTGCGTGTTCCGGCGTCGGTGGTCGCGGACCTCGAAGGCCTTCGCGTTCCTCGCGGTCGTGGCCGCAATGGGGGCGTACGGGCTCGTTCGTGGGTACGCGGTCCGGCTGGAAGCCCTTCGGCCGGTGGTGGGCACCATGGAGCCGGTCGTTGTGGCCGCTAGTCCCGTGGAGCGTGGAACGGTCCTGACCGAGTCGATGCTCCGAATCGCGGAGATCCCGTCGTCGTTCGCGCCGCCGGGAACGCTCCGGACCGTGACCCTGGCCGTGGGGGAGACCGTCGGATCCGACGTGGCCGAGGGTGAGCCGGTGACCCGGACCCGTCTCGGCGCGGCCGAGGCAGGCCCCGTCGCGTCGTTGATCCCTTCCGGACTTCGAGCGTTTCCCGTGGAGGCGCCGCTTCCGCGCGGGGCGGTGCGTGCCGGGGACCTGGTCGACGTGTACGCCACCTTCGGGGGGCCGCATCCCCACACCGAGACCGTGGCCACCGGCCTGGAGGTGTTGGTGCTGCTCGGGGATGACGGCGCCGACGGGACGACCGCCATCACGTCGAACTCGACCGGACCTTCCCTGGTGCTCCTGGTGAGCTCGGAGGAAGCCGAACGCCTGGCGTACGCGACGGCCTTCGCCGACCTGGCGATCGCCATCGACTCTGCCGAGCCTTGATCCTTCAGCGCCCAGGCACTCCAACAAAACCTCAAGCCGGGTAGCATCAGCGCCGTTTGCCCCGGCGAGAGGAAAGGTGACGAGCGTCCTTCAGGCCATCGTGCTCGGGATCACCCAGGGCGTCACCGAGTTCGCCCCGGTCTCGAGCTCCGGGCACCTGATCATCGTCCCCTGGCTCTTCGGCTGGACCATCCTGCAGAACCCGGAGCTCAACAAGACCTTCGACGTCGCGCTGCACATCGGCACGTTGATCGGCGCGCTGGTGTACTTCCGCCACGACGTTGCCCGGTACCTCGCGGCCTGGCTCCGGTCCATCCGGCGCCGTTCAATCGCGTCCCCCGACGAACGATTGGCCTGGGCGTTGGTCGTGGGGACCATCCCCGGCGCGGTCGCGGGCGCACTGTTCGAGAACGTGATCGAGGACACGCTGGGCCAGCCCTGGCTGATCGCGGTGATGTTGATCGTGTTCGGGGTCATCCTGGTCTGGGTGGATCGGGCCGCTCCTATCCGTCGTGGCATCGCGGACCTTTCCATGCGGGACGGGGTGGTGCTGGGCGTGGCCCAGGCGGTGGCGCTGCAGCCCGGGGTATCCCGCTCCGGCGTGACCATCACCGCGGGGCGGGCCCGAGGGCTGGATCGGGAAACGGCGGCCAGGTTCTCGTTCCTCCTGTCGCTGCCCATCATCGCCGGGGCCGGGATCCTCAAGGGCATCGACGTCGCCGGTTCCGGCCTACCGGCCGGCCTGGCGTGGCCCTTCGTGTGGGGGATCTTGGCATCGGCTGCGAGCGGGTTCCTGGTGATCGCCTTCCTGCTCGCGTATCTTCGTCGCCATTCGTTCGTCGTCTTCCTGGCCTATCGGGTCGCCTTGGCCGTCATCGTGTTCGCGGTGATCGCCTCCAACGTGCGCCCGGCAAGCGGCCTCTGAGCGAGGCCCACAACAGGTAGGTCTCCCGGCCTCCCCCGGCACCCCGGCCTGATGGCCGTCCGCAGTCCCCCTCGCATGGCCGGAAATGGCCGGAAAGCGGTACTGGGGCGCAGCCCACTCGCCGATACTCGGCTGCGTGAAGACGTCACGCATGTTCCGCGCACCCCGCCACCTCGTCACGGTCTTGGGGGCGACGCTGGTCGTCGCCGGGGCCGGCGTGGCACTGGCGCGAACGTCCTCGGGCCCTCCGTGGGCCCAGGAGAGCCCCTACTGCGCGGAAGCGACCGGCGACACGACGGCGGTCGTCACTGACACGGTTGTCACTGACACGGTTGTCACCATCGACGTCGGTGGAACCGCAAACTGCGCGAAGTTCGACAAATCGCAGGTCCAGGAGAAGGTCGAGGGCTATTTCCAGGCGGTCGGACACGAGTGCGGTACAGCGGTCCTCGGCAAGGCAGACCTCTCGAACGCGGACACTGCAATGGCCTTCGACGCGCTCGTGACCGCTCTTGGTTCGGGACAGAAGGACCACATGGTCCAGTCGGTCCGCGTGCTCATGGCCAACTGCGCGGCCCACCCCAACGATGGCCTGAAGAATGCGCTGTACCACCATGGCCTGAACTGGGTGCGCCACTTCGAGCACGAGCAGTGGCTCCAGCAGAAGTTCGCCAACAAGTGGCCCGACGGCAAGCCGGGCAAGCCGGACAAGGTCCACGGCAAGCCGGACAAGGTCCACGGCAACCCGCACGACCTCACGGGTGCCACCAGCGGCAGCCACGGCCACGGGAACGGCGAGGTCGAAGGTTCGTAGCGTCATCGCCACCGGCGGAGCGAGCCCCCTCCGCTCCGCCGGGTCGGCGACCTAGACCCCGGCCACGGTCATCTCCGCGATCAAGATCGTGGGGACGCCTACGGCGGTGAAGAACCGAAGATCGTCGCCGACCGCCGCGATGCCCTTCAGCATCTCCGGCACCGTGCTCGCGACGGTCATTTCCCGCAGCGGTTCGCCGAGCTCCCCGCCCTGGATCCGAAGGCCGGTGGCCCCCACCGAGAACTCCCCGCTGATCGGATTGGCCCCCGAGTGGACACCCGAGACGTCCTGGATCAGCACCCCTCCCTCGGCCCGGCGAAGGATGTCGGAGACCGGAGTGGCGCCCGGCTGCACGAAGAAGTTCGTCGTCCCCACGCCCGGAGGACTTCGGTACCCACCGCGCTGGGCGTTTCCGGTCGAGTCGGTGCCCCCTCGCTTGGCCGTGTAGGTGTTGTGGAGGAACGCCATCAGCGTGCCGTGGGCGATCAGCTCGGTTCGGCCCGTGGGTACCCCCTCATCGTCGAACGGCGCCGCGGCCGGTCCATCGAGGGTCCGCCCGTCGTCCACCAGCGTCACCAGTGGTGAGCCCACGTCCTCTCCGAGGAGGCCGGCGAACAGGGACCGCTGCTTCTGCACCGACTCGGCCGACAGGGCGCCGGCTAGGATCCCGAGGAACGAGGACCCGGCGAACGGGTCCAACACGACTGGCAGGCGCCCCGACGCGGGCTTGACCGCGCCCAGCAGCCGAGCCGATCGCTCGACGGCCTCCTGAGCCACTGATCCCCAGTCCAGCTCGCCTAACTCACGAGCCACCCGGAACGACCATCCGGATTGGGTCTCGCCATCCTGTTCCGCCAGCGCGGAGACGACGGTCCAGCAGTCGGTCCGCCCGTACTCTGCGGTGACGCCTGCGGTGGAGGCGATGGCCACCCGCGACACGGCGTCCCCATAACCCGCCTGATCGACCTTCGCGACCCGCGGGTCAGCTGAGACCGCGAGGTGCTCGAGATCCAGCGCGACGCTCACCTTGCGCTCGGTGGCGAGCGCGGCCTGGTCCTGACGGAACAGGGCGGAGATCGGCTCGATCGGCTTGGCCGGAGGGAGTGCGTTGAACTCGTCTTCTGTAGCCAGCTCAGCGTTCTCTCGGGCCCGGGCGACGGCCGCCCGAACTTCGTCGAAGGACGGATCGGCCGCGTACGCGTAGCCGAGCCGGCCCGTCGCGATCAGGCGGACCCCCACCCCCCGCGACTCGGCGAACGTCAGCCCCTCGACCTCGCCTTTGTGCGCGGTGACCTCGGTTCGTCTGGCCTCCTCGGCGTACGCCTCCACGGCCTCGTTGTCCAGGGCAGACTCGACGGCGGCGCCGGCAAGCTCCGCGAGGTCAGCCACCCGTACCTCCCACGGTGATCCGGGAGATGCGCAGGGTGGGCGATCCGCTGCCCACGGGAACGCCCTGGCCGTCCTTGCCGCACACGCCCTCCCACGTGTCGAAGTCGTCTGCCACGGCGTCCACTGCCGACATGACCTCGATGGCCCTGCCGGTGAGGTTGGCGCCGCGAACGGGCGAGGTGACCTTGCCCCCTTCGATGAGATACCCCTCTGACACGCCGAACACGAAGTCGCCCGACGCCGGGTTGGTCTGTCCGCCGCCCAGGGCCGTGATGTACACGCCCCGTTCGGTCGACACTAGGATGTCGTCGGCCTTCGACGGCCCGTTGAGGATGTAGGAGTTCGTCATCCTTGGGATCGGGGGGTGCGCGTAGGACTGGCGCCGCCCGTTCCCCGTCGAGGCCATGCCGTCCTTCTCGGCGCGGAGCCGGTCGTACATCAGTCCCTGCAGCTCACCGTCCCGGAACAAGACGGTGCGCTGCGCCGGCGCCCCTTCGTCGTCGAAAGAGAAGGAGCCCCATGCGTTTCGGACGGTCGCGTCGTCCACCCCGGTGACGAGCGACGACGCCAGCAACTCGCCGATGCGACCCCGGTACACCGACGCCTCCTTGTCCACGATGTCCGCCTCGAGCGGATGCCCGCAGGCCTCGTGGAACAGCACGCCTCCCATGCCCGGCGCGAGGACCACGGGCATCTCGCCGGCCGGCGCGGGCCCGGCGTCGAGCATCGTCACCGCGCGCTTCGCGGCGACCTCGGCCGTCGTCGCCGGCGGGTGCTCCTGGAAGAACTCCAGCCCCGCGAGTCCCGCCGGTCCGTGGAATCCTGTCTGGATGATCCCGTCACGCCCCGCGACCACCTGTACCCCCAGCCGGACCCGGGGACGCGATTCCTCCACCCAGCGCCCATCCGACGTCGCGATCACGACGCGCTGGACCGAATCGCCGTAGGACGCACTGACCTGACGGACGTGGGGGCTGAAGGCGCGAGCCACGTCGTCGACCTCGCGCAGCCACGCCACCTTCTGAGCGGCCGGCACCTCCTCCACCGGCCGCTTGGCACGGTGGACGACCGGCGGTTCCAGGGCCCGAAGGTCGACGACCTGGCCGGCCGTCCCCATTGCCACGGCGGCAGCCGCGGCCGATGCCGCTTCGAGCAGCGCGTCGCGGTCCAGCCGATTGGAGAACGCGTATCCGAACGAGGTCCCGTGGCCGACCCGCACCCCCGCGCCCCGGTCCAAACCGGAGGTCAGCTCCTCGATCTTCCCGTCGTCCAATCGGATGGTGAGCGAGGATCGCTCCTCGACGAACAGCTCGGCGAAGGAGCCGCCCCGGGCCCGCGCCGCTCGGAGGACCTGGCCGGAGAGTTCGCGGTCGAGCATGGGCCGGGATTGTATCGGCGGCCAGTTGATACAGTCCGAGCCCGATCGGCGGAGGATCCATGCACAGGATGGCCATCGCGCTGCTCGTCTTCCTCGCCGGAGCGGCCACCGCGTGCGGCCGGTTCTCGGCCTCGGGTTGAACGGATCCGGCACTCCCCGGGATCAGGGAACGCGGACCGACCTGATCGCCCTGGCCGCGGTCGCCGGTGGACTGCTCATCTGGTACGTGGGGCTGTTCGTGGTTCGGGGATTCGCCTACCCGGTGGGGCCCGACGGGCCCGTGTACCTGTGGTGGACCCGGCTGGCAGGTCACGACGGGCTCTCGGCCGTCCCCCGGCCGGGGATTCCCGCCATCGCGCTCGTCCTTCAGGGCACGTTGCATCTCCCGCTCACTGCCGTTCTCTCCGCGTTGGAGTGCGTGCTGGGAACGGCCGTGGGGCTGGGCGCGGCGGCGCTCGTCCATCAGCATCCCATCGCACCGAGCGGGGGTGCGGCGCGGATCGATGTTGACCACCGAGAGCACCGAGCGGCCTGGGTTGTGGCCGGCGTGATAGCCGGGACCTTCGCCGTGCACCTGGCCGCGGGGTACCTGGCAAGCCTGGCTTTCGGTGCATTGTTCCTCGCGGCAGCGACCGCCCTGGCCATGGCCACGTCTCGGGCCGCGGTCGCCTCAGGGCTCCTCCTGAGCGCGGCCGGGTCGGCCCATCCGCTCTTCCTCCTCCTCGGCGTGGCCATCCTGGTCGTGACCGCGGCGCAGGCGTGGCGAACGGACCGGGCGGAGGTCGGGAGGATCGCCGCGGCGTCGGTCGCGGGCTGCGTCGTGTTCGCCGCGGAGGCCCTGGCCCTCCTCGCCGGGCCGGGTCAGCTCTCGGTGATCACGTCGCGAGACGGCCTTCTCCGCACGGCCGGGCTCACCGATGTCCTTCGAAGCGCGTACCTGTACCGGCTGGTCCACCGATGGACCCGGTACGTCCATTGGGCATCGATCCCCCTCGCCGTGTACGGACTTCGGGAGACCCGCGGCTTCGTCCGGCGCTTCCTGATCGCCTGGGGAGTTGTGAGCCTCGGCGGCATCATCGTCGGACTGGCCACCGGGCTGTTCCCGGCCGACCGGTTCATCACCTTCGGCTTCGTCGTTCCCATCCTGGCGGCATACGGCGTGGTCCGGCTGTGGCGTGCCCTGACCACCAGGCGAGTCCTCGCCATGGCCGCGGCGGGAGGACTGGTCATCGCCATGACGGCTGGGACGTTCATCGCCTGGGCTCGCCAGGAGCCCTCCCTTTCGACCGCAGAGGTCCAGGCGGTGACGGCGGCTGGCCGGTTCGCGTCGGGGGCGCCACCGGGGACCCCATTGCTCTTCATCGTGAACGACCGTGACGCCACCGCCTCGTTCCTGGCCACGCAGGCAGCGAACGTCATCCGGGCGGCGCTTCCCCCCGATCACATCCGTGACGCATCCGTTGTCGTCCCGTACCCAAGGACGGGCCGGCCGGCCACAAAGGAGCGGATCGCCCTGGCCCGCATCACCAGGAGGGACGCCGAGGAGGCCACCCGCGCGGCAGGGGTGCCGGCTCTCTCGTTCCTGCTCACCCCCTTCGATCGCGTGGACCGCCCACCTCCCTCCATGACCCGGGTGGCCGACGGCGTGTTCATCGAGACGGCAACGACCGGGACCGGGATCCCGCGCGCGATGTCCCGTCCGGTCGATCCCCTGGAACCGGCCTCGCCCGGGAAGATCCTGCTCGCCGCGCTCGCCGTGTTCTCCCTGCTGATCGTGGCCGGCTCCGGATGGGCATGGGCGTTCGCCAGAGACGCAGTGGCTCGGCTGGCGCTCACGCCGCTGTGCGGGGTGACCGCATTGGTCCTCACCGGCATCGCGCTGGAGCGCATCCGGATTCCGCTAACGGGGTCGGTCGGCCCAACCGTGGTCTCAGCCTTGGGGGGCGGGGGCGGGTACCTCGTCTGGTTCCTCCTCGAGCGGCGTACCTGCCCGAAGCCGTCGAACGAAGTCCAGGACGAGCCACGCTAGGACCGCCACAGCAACGGGCGTGAGGACGTAGTGCCCGAAGAGCATGTTCGCGTCGTATGACCTTGGGTAACGAGTCGGTTCGGTGGCCCATTGGGACACGTTGAGGATCGTTCCCATCCACACGACGGTCAGGCGCGGCACTTTCGGAAGAAGCCACGCGAGCGGCAGCGTCCAGGCCAGGTACCAGGGCAGCAGCACCGGTCCAAGCAGCACCAGGAACAGGAGGCTCCAGCCCCACGCGGCGCCCTGCGCCTCCGCCGGGATGGAGGGAGCCCGCCGGACCAGAGCCCGTCCGATCAGGAAAAGCGCCAGGACGAACGCCAAGGCGAAGGCCACCCTGGCCACGATGCCCAGCGCGTCACCGGTCATCGCGTCCAGCACGCGGCGGAAGAATCGTGACGGGGCGAGCCAGCCCTGATGTCCGGCGAGCTCCATCATCCCCAAGGTGGGGTCACTCGTCTGCAGGAACGGGATGGCGAACAGGAGCGCGATCGCCCCCGCCACCCCCAGGTGGGCGGCCAGCGCCCGGGCCCGCCTGGCGGGTTCGGCCCGGGCCACGACGGCCACCACGAGCAGCAGGAGCGGCACCGCCGCCGTCGCCTTCACCATCGCCCCCACGGAAAGGACCGCGGTGGCCGGGAGCTCCTTCCCCGCGAACACGAGGGCCAGGGCCCCGGCGATCGAAAGGGCGACGAGCAGGTCGTTGTGACCGCTCGCCACTGACTGGAACAGCACCACGGGGTTCAGTCCGATCATGGCCACGGCGAAGGCTTCCCGGTCGGGCCGGACCCTGCGAACCAGCGGAGCGAGGACGGCGATCGTTGCCAGGCTGGCGGCGATCGCGATGAACCGGAACGCCGCGATCGACGCCGTAACGCCTCCGAACATCCGCGCCACCCACGACGACAACAACGTGAACAGGGGGCCGTACACGGCCGGCGTGCCGACCCACCGGGGCCCCACGTACTGCGCGAGCGGGTCTGACGGGTAGTCCGACGGCGTGGCGACGTACGGGTTCGCGTTGTGGACGGCGGCGATCCTGCCGTAGTACGCGTACGAGTACACGTCGCGGGAGAACAGCAGCGGCAAGAAGATCACGACGACGTGGTATGCCACCGCGAGCCCGATCACGGTGCGCGGCGAGATCGTCCCCCGCCAGGCTTCGCGGAGGACTGCGAGGAACGCCCCAGCGGCCAGGGCCACAGTGAGCAAGGACACCGCTACCAGGGCACTCCCGTGAACCGCGTCGAGGGCCGTCAGCTCGGCCAGCCATCGGAACGGGCCCGAGGGCCCGGCCGAGCCGGGCAAGACCGGCTGGAGGGGAGAGCCAGGGACCGATGCGACGATCGCAACCAGCACAACGGTCGCGATCGAGCCGGCGATGGCGGCGTTACGGGTCGTCGATGCCTGCACGGCGACCGACTGTAACAAGCCCCGAAGGTACAGTCGGACGCGGGCATCGCCGATGCCCCCCAGGATGCGACCGATCCGAAGGCTGCGAGGGATCCTCCAGTCGGAGCGCGCCGCCGATGTTGGGCGGCGCCTCCGACCTGCCGTCCCACTGGTTGTGGGGTTGGCAGGCGCATGGCTCGGCATGGCGGTGTGGGGTGCCTCGAAGGCCGACATGGGCCCTTTCGTGGTCAGGCTGAACACGCAGTTCGGGAGGGGCGTCACGGACATCGTGCTTCCCCCGCTCGGCCACCTGACCGCCAACACCCACTCGGCTCCGATTCGGCTGAGCGCCACGTTGCTCGACGTGCGGATCAGCGAGCTCACTCGGGACCTGTCGGCCGGCGGGATCGATGGTCTCGTCGCCCGGGTGCAGGCCGACTCCGTGCACGCACTCCCGATACACGCCGTCCGGACCATCGCCGTGGCCGGGCTCGCAGCCCTGATCCTCGGCGCGCTGGCCTTCCGCACGCGGTGGGTCCCGCTCGTCTCCTCCGTCCTGGTCGCCATGATCCTCGTGGGTGGGTCGGAGATCCTCGCGCTTGCAACGTTTCGAAGCGCCGCATTCGCCACGCCCACGTTCTCCGGCTCGCTCGCGCTCGCGGCCGACATCATCCCGCCGGTTCGCTCGGCGGCGACGAAGTTCGACGAGTTCCGGGCCCAGCTCGAGCGAGTCGTCGACGGCGCGATCAAGGTCTACACCTCCATCCAGACGAGCCCGGTGGGCGAGGCCGGCGAGATCCGGGTGCTCCACATCTCGGACATCCATCTGTCCCCCCTCGGCCTGGAGTTCACCAAGCAGATCGCCGACGGGTTCGAGGTGGACTTCATCGTCGATACCGGTGACACCACGTCGTTCGGCACGCCGCCGGAGAACGTGGTCCTGAATGAGATCGCCTTGATGGGCAGGCCGTACGTCTGGGTCCGCGGCAACCACGACAGCCGAACGTTCCAGCAGGCCCTGACGAAGCTCCCGAACGCGATCGTGCTGGACGGGACCACCACCGAGCTCGACGGCCTTCGTCTCTACGGCATGGGCGACCCGATCAAACCCCCGACGATCGAGCGCCTCTCCGACAGCGTGTTCGAGACGCGCGTCCTCGCCGTCGACCCACTCGTGCTGTCGGACGTCGAGCGCTCGCCCCAGCCCATCGACATCGTGGCGGTTCACGACGACCGCATGGCGCAGAGCGTGGCGGGACACGTGCCGCTCGTGATCTCGGGTCATTTCCATGTGAACGGCTCCCGGGCCCAGGACGGCACGCTCTACCTCCGGGTGGGCACCACCGGCGGCTCGAACTTCGGCACGTTCCTTCCCGACGAGGGCATCCCGCTCTCCGCCGAAGTCCTGTACTTCGAGCCGGGCACTCCACCACGTTTGGTGGCCTATGACCTCATCGAGCAGTCGCCGAAGACCGGCGCCCTTACCGTCACCCGCCACCTCGTGGAGCAGGAGTTCGGAATCCTCACCCCGAGCCCCTCCCCCAGCCCTTCGCCCATCCTCACGCCGAGCCCATGACAAAGACCGACGATCTAGGCAGGCGATGGATACCACGGTGGATCTGAGGCCCGGCGACGCGCTCGTCCTGTTTACGGACGGTCTCACCGACGCCGAGCGGACGGGCGGGGAATCCGGCCAGGAATGGCTGGCCGACGTGTTGGCCAGGAACGTGGGGCGACCCGTCGAGGAGATCGCTCGGAGGCTGGAGCGGGAAGTCCTTAGGGAACGGAACCAGGGACTGGTCGACGACCTGGCAATCCTCCTGGCCAAGGTCAAGCCCTGACGGCGATTCCAGGATCGCAGGGGTCGTCAGGCTCCGCTCGAGCTTGCGTGCGGGACGGTGAAACGGACCACCCTGACCTCATGACCCTGATCGGTCTCGGCGTCTGGGAACAGAGCCCTGATGAGTTGCAGCCGGTAGATCGGGACCATTCCCTCCAGTCCATGAGGTTCACTCGGCGCCTGGCTCGAACCGCTGGTCACCTCAACATCGATCTCCTGGGGCTCGAGCGACAGGGCCACCCGGATCGATCCGGTCACCCCCGCGTCGATGGCCTCCGCACAGGCTTCCGATACGGCGAGCCGGAGATCGTCGGTCAGCTCCTCCGGCAGGCCCTCGTGACGAGCGATGGTTGCTGCGAAGTACCGCACGGTCGCCACGTAAGCCGGGTCGGCGGGTATGGCGAGCGCCACCGTCGAGCCGACGCCGTCGATCCGATCCCTCACGCGTTGGGCCATGCTCAGGCTCCTCCGGTCGCCTCGCCGACCGAGCGGTGGGTAGGGAAGATCTTGTCCAACCCGGTGATGCCGAAGACCTTCTGGACGGACCCCTCGCCGAAGACGAGCGCCAGCTCCCCGCCTCGCTCCCTGACCCGCTTCAGCCCGGCGACGAGAACGCCGAGGCCGCTCGAGTCCATGAAGCTGACGTTGTAGAGATCGACAACGATCCGGTTCTCGTCCTCTTCGGTGAGCCGGAGGATGGCGTCCCGGAGCTGGGAGGACGTGTACAGGTCCACCTCACCTTGGACCTCGAGCACGGCCCAGCCGTGCTCGTTTCGAGATCCGAGCACCAGATCCATCGCCATCACCTCCACCCGTGTCGTCGCTCGCCGGCAGGACGTTCGGGAGCGCCAGTATAGGGGAGGCCATCACAGCCAAAGCTCGAGTTTGGCCCCACCCCCGACGCGGTACACATCTCGAACGACTCGACGAACGTAGGAGGTCCTGTGGCACAACGGTCCGACAGCACCCAGGAACGAGAGCATCCCAAGCAGCGCCTCAACCGCGAGCTGATCGAGTTGCTCAACGAGCTCCGGGTGGCGCTCCCCGGCGTGCAAGTGCTCTTCGCGTTCCTGCTCACCATTCCGTTCACCCAGCGGTTCGGCGATCTCACGAGCGCGCAGCGCGTCCTGTACTTCGGTACGCTGCTGTCAACGGCGATCGGCACGGCGTTCCTCATGACGCCCACGGCCTACCATCGCCTTCGTTTCCGGGAGGCGGACAAGGAACACCTGTTGCGGTTGGGCAACCGTGCGGCCGTGACAGGTCTCGCGTTCATGATCGTCTCGGTCGGCGGTGCTGTGTTCTTGATCGCCGATTTCCTCTACCATTCGGCCCTCGCGAGCCTGTTCGCGGGGCTGGTGACGGCCGTATACCTTTGGATGTGGTTCGGCCTCGCGTTGCTCCAACGGGTCAAGGACGAGTAGCCGGTACCCGAGGCCGGGGTTGCTCAAACTGCCCAGCCCGCCCGTTTGGGGACCGGTCAGCGCTCCGGCGAAGGATGAGCAAGCAGGGAGGGGTGATCCACGAACTCCAGTCTGGACTGGAGGTTCGTGAGTTCGAACACGCGTTGGACGCGCTCGGGTCCGCGTACCAGGACGAGGCGGCGGCCTGCCGCTTCGGCCCTGACGGCGGCACCCAGGATCAGGCGCAGGCCGCTCGAGTCCAGGAACGACACCTGGCGCAGGTCGATCAGGATGACCGAGGGCTCTTCCGCCTCGGCACTCCGGATCCGGGCCTCGATCTGATCGGCCGAAGCGATGTCCACGTCACCGTCGAGGAGAACCTCCACCGGATTCATGCGCGACGGGCCGTCCGTCCCGGCGCCGCTCAACCACCATCACGGCCGGGTGACCAGGCCTTCCGATACCCCTCCGGGGGGAGGCACAGAACATCGCTCGCGCGGATCAGGACACCTTAGGATAACCGTCAGGATCAGGCGGCGACCGCCCCGTCTACTCCCAGGGCTCGGACAGGAACCCGCCGATGAGGACGATGGCGCTTCCGGCTACGGACCACACCAGCCCCTCACCGATGTCTTCGGGCAGGTCCAGGCCGACCGCACGGCCCATCGAGATGAGGACGAGGACGAAGGCAACGATCCCGAGTGCTCCGGCGATCCGGCTCAACCATCCATCCCGGTCCGCCAAGCCGACGAGCGCGATGAGGGCGAGCAGGATCATCACCGCGCCCGCGGACATGAGGAAGGCCGAGTTGACGAAAACGGGGCGGTAGTAGGCCCGAAACGCCAGATCCACGCCGTCGTGCCCGTTCACCCACTTGAGGAAGGCCCCGACGATCATGGAGGCGGCACCAGCGATCGTGAGGATCAGTCGAACGACCGTCATTGCGGCCGTGCCTTCTGTGTCGCCCGTGCCCGTTTCATGGACGTGCTCGTGCTCGTGGTCGTGGATCACCGACCCCATGGCGAACCTCCTTCGGCGCCTCGGATCCGCACGGGACTCGCCCCTTCCTATTCCCCTGACCCGATCGACGGAAACCATGGGGGTTTCGGCCACGCACCGAGCGGTACCGCCTCGTCCCGTGCTTGGAGGGCCTACCATTGGCGATCATGAGCGCGCCCGTTGACTCCGACGTCGTCGTGACCGTGCCCTCGGAGGCCGCCTTCGTTCACGTCCTGCGGTCCGTCGCCGCGAGCGTCGCCGCCCGCAACGACCTTCCCGTGGACGACATCGACGACATTCGGATGGCCATCGACGAGGCCAGCTCGCAGCTGCTCATGTTGGGGCCGAGCTCCGCGACGCTCACGCTCCGGCTGCGCGCGCTCGACGCGGGGGTAGAGGCGGTCGTGTCGGTCGACGGATCAGCGCCGGCCGGGTGGCCGCCGCCGGCCTTCCGCGAGTCACTCGCCTGGAACGTGCTGTCCGGGCTGAGCGACGAGCTCTCTTTCGAGCTGCCCGACGGCGCCCCGGCGATCCGCGTGGTGAAGCGATCGTCCGCGAGGAGCGGCGCGTGAGCGTGGCATCGTCCGCTGATGAGGATCGATCCGAGGAACGCGTCGCCGAGCTCTTCGGGCAGCTGCCGGATCCCGGGGCGCGCGAGGAGCTCGTCCGGGTCTACCAGCCGCTTGCCGAGTACCTGGCGAGGAAGTTCTCCGGTCGAGGCGAGCAGGTCGAGGACCTCGTCCAGGTAGCCATGATCGGTTTGCTGAACGCGATCGACCGCTTCGATCCCGGGCGGGAGGTCCAGTTCCCCACGTACGCCGCGGTCACGATCATCGGGGAGCTGAAGCGCCACTTCCGAGACAAGGGGTGGGCCGTTCGGGTCCCCCGGCGCCTCCAGGAGACCGGGCTTCGGGTCAGCCGGGCCATGAGCGAGATGTGGCAGGAGCTCGGACGTTCGCCCACGGTCAAGGAGATCGCTGCTCGCCTTGACCTTCAGGAAGAAGAGATCGTGGAGGCCGTCGAGGCCATGCAGGCATACTCGGCGACGTCGCTCGAGGCGCCGGTCGGCGACGAGGGCCCGTCCCACGCCGAGCTCCTTACCCAAGACGATGAATCGCTCGAGCTGCTGGAAGCATGGGCAAGCGTCGCACCCAAGCTCAAGCAGTTGCCCACCCGAGAACGCAGGATCCTGTACCTGCGGTTCTTCAAGGGTCTCACGCAGAGCGAGATCGCCCAGCGACTCCAGATCTCGCAGATGCACGTCTCCCGTCTGCTCTCGCAAACACTCGTTCGCCTGCGAGAAGCGATCCGGGAGCCGTGAGACGGCTCCCGGATCGATGGAGGGCGAATCGGGGAAGCGCGTGCGCTCTACTTCCAGATGCTCACGCCTCCAGGGCCAACGAGCAGGCCCACGATGATGAGGACCACGCCGGCCACGACCCCTCCTCGGAGGAGCGTGACGATGCCGGAGATCACGAGGATCACCGCCAAGATCCAAAGCAACGTCGCGGCCCCACCGGTCAGCGCAAGGACTCCGAACATGTCCACCTCCTATTTCGTCGTGGCTTTGCATTCCCGGTGCGCGATGCGCCCAAACATGGGTCGCACCCGACGCCGCAGCGAGGGACAGACCCGGGGCGGCTCACGCAGCCTGTCGCTCGCCCGGGTGGGGCGCGCTCTCGATGAGGTCCAGGACGGCTCGCTCCACCTTCAGCCGCATGGCCGGGTCGGAAAGCTCATCCGGCGAGACCGCCCCGAGAGCGGGGCGGATCGTCTCCCCTTCCAGGAACCGGTCGAGCACCCGAGGATCCACGTATGACGCGCGAGCCACCGCCGGTGTGTTCCCCAGATACTCCGCCACCTCGCGGATGGCCCGGGCAACGCCGCGCTTGCGGGCGGAGAGTGATGGTCCGACGTCGTCGGCCGTGGCCAGGGCCACGGCGGCGAGCACCGTCCCGTGCCAGGTCCTGAAGTCCTTGGCGGAGAACGGCCCCCGGCCCGTTTCCTTGATGTAGTCGTTTATCTCCAAAGACCGGACATCCTTCCACCCCTCGCTCGTCGAGTAGGCGAGGAGCTCCGATCCACCGTTCCGCCTGCCTTTCAACCGGCGGAGCACCTCCTTCGCGTCGGGGTCGGTGATCGCTTGGACCCGTCGCTTCCCCCCCTTGGCCGTGTAGTCGAACAGGACCTCGTCACCGGCCACCTTGACGTGCTCCTTGCGCATCGTGGCCAGGCCGAACGAGCCGTTTCGGGCCGCATAGCTCTCCGAACCGATACGGAAGAACCCCAGATCGAGCAGGCGCACCGCGCACGCGAGCACGCGCTCTCTGGTGAGCCCTTCGTCCTTCAGATCCTGTTCCAGCCGACTGCGAAGCTCCGGAAGGGATCTGGCGAAGTCGTGCATCTTGTGGAACTTCTGCCGGTCCCGCCACCTCCGCCAGCGCTCGTGATACAGATACTGCTTCCGACCCGCGGCGTCGGTCCCCGACGCCTGGAGGTGACCGAGCGGATCCGGCGAGATCCAAACGTTCGACCAGGCAGGAGGGATGGCGAGGGTGCGGATCCGCTCGACGACCTTGGGATCAAAGATCGGTTGCCCTCGCTCGTCGAGGTAGGAGAAGCCCCGGCCCCGACGGCGTCTGGTGAAGCCTGGGGCGGCAGTGTGGACGCGACGGATCCGAGACGGCGGTTCCACGGTGGTTTCACGATTACCCGGGAGGGGAATGACGAAAACATGCCACTACGCGACGGTTCCCCCGGACGGGAGGCCCGGGCCACCCGGTGCCCCATCTGCGGGCGAGGAGAGTTGAAGGACCTGGTCTTTGACGGGGGGACGGGCGAGCTCGAGGGCACCCCCACGCAGCTCGCCGATTCCAGCGAGGTCGACGTCTACACGTGCGGCCACGAGGTGACGGGCGCCTCCCTGGCCAGGGCCGACCGGTCCCTGCACGTAGAACGGCGCGCCTCCGAGGACACCGTGCCCCCTCCTAAGGGGACGTCAGGCTAGGGAACGATCCGAAGCGCCAGGATGGCGATGTCGTCGGGTGACTCGCCCTCGGGGTCCGCCACCGCGTCGTGGAAACACTCGATGGTCCCCATGGCGTCCAGATCCCGGCACGTGGCCAGCAGCGCATCGAGCGCCGCGTCATCGATCGGCTCGCTTCGGCGCGCGTCGATCAAGCCGTCGGTGTAGAAGACCACCGTGTCACCGCGTTGCAGCTTCACCCTCCCGTCATGCAATTCCACGTCCTCGAAGATGCCGACGAGGGTGCCAGGGGAGCCGACGGTCTCGACCGAGCCATCGCGGCGAAGTACGACCGGGAGGGGGTGGCCGCCGGACGAGACCGTGAGGGTGGCGCCGCCGTGCCGCGACTCGAGGCGTCCCATGGCAACCGTGCAGAATCCTTCTCCCTCCTCGCGCCGCAGGACCTCGTTCAAGTCCGCCAGCACACCGCTCGGGCGGACCTGGTGCATGGCCGCAGCCCGGATCGCGTGCCGGGCGGTCCCGGTCATGGCCGCCGCCTCAACCCCCTTTCCGCAGACGTCGCCGATCACGATGCCCCATGCCCCCTCGCCAACCTCGAAGGCGTCGTAGAAGTCGCCCCCAACCTCAGTCCTGGCGAGGCCGGCGGGCTGGTAGAACGCGGCGATCTCCACGCCGGGGATGTTGGGGAGCCGCTGAGGAAGGAGGCTACGCTGGAGTGTTCGGGCGACGTGGCTCCGTTCCTCGTACCGTCGCGCGTTCACAACGGCCACCGCCGCCCGGTGGGCCAGATCCTCGGCCAACTCCAGGTGGGCCTGGCCGAAGCGCTTCCCGGACTCCGACGAGGCGAATGAAATCGCACCGAGCGAACCACCCTCGGCCACGAGGGGGACGATCATGGCCGAACGCACGTGGAGCGATCGGGCGAACTCGAGCTGCTCGGGGTCCGTCCCCTCCTGTAGGACCTGGTCGGGGATGTCCTCAAGGAGCTCGGAACGGCCGGTCCGGATGACCGAGCCGATGCCGGAATCTGCGGACTGGTCCGGTGGATAGCGCCGCCGATACTCCCGGGCCAGCGCCACCTTCTTCGGGTCCGCATGAGCCACCGCCACGGACCGGATGCTGCCGTCGGGCTCGACCATCTCCACGCTGCACCAGTCGGCAAGGCGCGGGACGGTGAGCCGAGCGACCTGCCTCAGGGTCCGTCGCACGTCGAGGGACGAGGCTAGGATCACGCTCGCCTCGGCGAGGTAGGCCGCGCGCTCCCTGGCGGCCTCGGCCTCGGCCCTGGCGCTCCGCTCGCTCTCCAGCAGACGAGAGCGGAGCTCCTCGGTTCGACGTCGATCCGTGATGTCCCTCACGTATCCGGTGAACAGCGCGGGGCCGGGAAGGTCCACCCGCGTGACCGTGAGCTCGATGGGGAATACCGTCCCATCGGAACGAAGCCCGGACAGCTCCAACCGCTTGCCGAGCATGCGCCCGTGGCCCGTCCGTCGGTAGCGCTCCAGCGCCTCGCGATGTCTGGACCTCAGGTTCTCGGGGATGATCAGTTCCGCGAGCTCCCGACCGACCGCCTCGTCACGATCGATCCCGAACATCTGGGCGGCGGCCGGGTTCATCTCGACGATCGTCCCGTCCTCCCGCATCGTGACGATGGCCTCGAGCGCCGATTCCAGGATGGCTGACTTCCGCGCCTCGCTCTCGGTCACAGCCCCTTCCGCCAGCTCGCGCTCCAGGAATTGGCCGATCTGGCGGCCGATGGCGGCGACCGTCTCCAACAGGGCAGGGTCCGGCTCCCGGATCCGAGGGCTGAAGAACTCGAGCACGCCCAGGACCTGGTCCCCGAGCGTGATGGGAAAGGCGAACGCCGCGTGGAGGCCGGCCTCCGCGGCGAACGGCGCTCGAGGAAAGTTCTCGTCGAGGGCCACGTCGGGGATCCATGCCGAGGCGGCCGATTGCCACACCCGTCCGGGGAGACCAACCCCGCGCGTGTACAGGAACTCGCGGCACTTGGTCAGGAACTCCTTGGCCCGGCTGGCCTGCGAGCACCAGCCTCCGGCATACCTGAGGACCCCCGCCTGCTCGTCAACCTGCCACAGGTTGCCGAGCTCCCACGCGAGCGCCTCGGCGACGGCCTCGATCAGCTTCGGCGTGGCCTCCTCCACGCCCGACGCCTCGGCCAGGACACGAGACACGGCGGACTGGACGGCGAGCCGCCGTTCCGTCTCCTTGCGCTCCGTGATGTCGGAAGAGACCCCGGCCATCCGCACCGCTCGGCCCGTCTCGTCGTGGAAAGCCTGCCCCCGCGCGCTGACCCACCGAACGACGCCATCCGGACGGACGATCCGATAGTCCAGGACGTAGTCCGCGCCTTCGGTCACGGCCTTCTGGATGGACTCGAGCACGTGCTCGCGATCTTCAGGGTGGATGTCCCGGGTCGAGTCCTCGAACGTCCCCCCGAACGTGCCCGGCTCCAGGCCGTGGATCTTCTCCAGCTCCATCGACCAACCCACCCGGCCCTTG
This sequence comes from Actinomycetota bacterium, assembly GCA_035701505.1. Taxonomy (GTDB): domain Bacteria; phylum Actinomycetota; class UBA4738; order UBA4738; family HRBIN12; genus AC-69. Next base: position 11,068 of record DASSSA010000126.1, on the reverse strand, counting down.
CGGATGTCCCAATCCCAGGTCCCCATGCTTCCCGCCGACAATGCGATTCGAAGTCGTTGCTCGCTCTCCTGAAGGGCGAGCTCCGTCCGCTTCCGTTGGGTCACGTCGAGTTCACGCCCCTGGATGCCTACGCGCCGCCCGTCTTCGTCCATGAGCGGTCCCCAGGAGGAGAGCGACCACTTGACGGCCCCTCCCTTGGTGATCAGGCGGACCTCTTCGTCATCGATGTGGCCGCCGGCGAGCAACCATCGCCATCGCTCCTCGACGTGTTTGCGGTCCCCTGGATGGACGAGATCGAGGTAGGCGCGTTCCCCGATCTCATCGGGAGAGAAGCCGGTGAGCTCCTCCACGGCTTGGTTTACGTAGAGAAGCTTCTCGTCGAGGTCGTAGGCCAGGATTGCGATCGGCGAGTTCTCGGTGATCAGCCGGAGGTTACGCTCGGATTCCCGCAGCTCGGCGACACGCTTCTCCAGCTCTCGCTCCACCCGCTTGCGATCGCCGATGTCGAACCACGCCGTCACGACGCCGCCCGGCGCACCCCTCTCACCGTGGAGAGGGGATGCCGATACGTGGACCAGCGCGATCTTCCCGTCGTTCCGCCGGGTCTCCCAATCGCCGTCCCAGGATCCTCCCGTGCGAAGGCGTTCGGCGAAGGCCGCCGAAGCCACATCGGCTTCATCCGGGAAGAGGAGAGCGGCGAGATCGCTTCCGACCGCCTCGTCCGGGCTCCACCCGAACAGAGCCTCGGCTTGTGGGTTCCACCGCGTGACCATCCCTTCCACATCGGTGGCCACGACCGCGGCCCGCACGCTTTCGAGCACGAACGTTTCATGGATGTCCGGCCACACGCCCGGCGGGCGCGCCCGCTCGGGGATCAGGCAGGCGTCGACCTCGAACCACACTCGGGTGGGAGGTCCATCCCGGATCCCCCACCGATCGGCCAGCTCGTCGACCAGGAAGAGGCCCCACCCGCCGCTCCCGTCCGCCTTCGGAGGGCCAGGAGGGGAGAAGCCCCCTCCCGTGTCCTCGATCTCGACTCGGACGCGGTCCCCCAGGACCTCGACGCGCATGACGGTCGCTGCGTCGGATCCTCTGGGACCGTGCCTGATGGCGTTCGTGACGACCTCGCTGACCAGAAGCCGCAGAGTTTCAAGACACGCCGGCCGGAGATTAGGAAGGAGCTGTTCGATCTCCCTGCGAGCCAGGGCCACGCTGTCGGGCAACACAGGGTACCGCCGAACAGATAAGGGGAGGCTCTGTCGAGAGGTCACGAGTCCCGCCGTGCACATCGAAAACGACCGCGAGCTCCGATCCTCGCGGCCCTGCGAACCACGGAAGGTCCCGGACCCGAGCGGCTTGCCGTCAGCTCCTCTTGTCGCCTCCCCCTCGAATTCCCTTCCTCGGGTCCAGGGATTCCCGAGACGGTGCCGGCCCAAACTTGCCTCCCGGATTGGCCCCCTCCGCGAAGGGGGCAATGCGCCGATAAGGAGCGGGGATTCCCCAGATCCGCCGTTGAACCGCCCCCTCGGGTATCAACTCCGAAGCCAGAGTGGTCGATACGTTCACCTTAAGGAGGTCGCCATGAGGATCGGAAAGATCGTTCGAGAGGTAGAGGCCGTGCCGGATCCTCGGATCGTGGAAGCGCCGGTCGAGGCCCCCGAGACGGCTCCCGCGACGACGGAGCCAGTCCCCGAGCCCACGGGGCGTTGAAGAAGGACTTCGGCCGCGACCTGGTGGTCGGCGGCTTCCGCGGCTATCGCTGGTGGCGTGTGGGCCGGGCCGGATGGCTCGAGTCCCCGTTCTTCGGCCGTAACCGGTGGGACCCGAGCTCGAACCGGGCGGAGTGCTTCATCCTGAAGCACAGGCGGTTGTGGTTCTACTCCCGCCTGCGAGCCGAGCACCAGACGGGAGCCCCCGTCCTTACCTGCGACTGCGGGTTCTACGGGCTGAACGACCTGCCCGTCGAGGCCAGCCGGGAGCAGCAGCGCATCTCCCCCTGGGAGGTGGACCCACGGGATTCGGGGTTCGGCGGCATGGTCCTCGGCGTGGCCGAAGCTTGGGGCCGGGTCCTGCTGGGCACCGAGGGTTGGAGGAGCCAGTTCTGCAGGCCGCTCGCCCTGTTCATTCGGCCGAGGACCTCGACCCCGATCGACACCGGATCCCTCCAGAAGCGGTACGGGATCCCCGTCCTCCGCGACCTCGATGCACTCGTCTCGGAGTGGGGACCGGAGCACCAGCTCCAGGGCGCTCCCGCGACCGCCTGAGACTCCGGGCTCACCGCCCCTTCGTCGAACCCCAATCGGCAGGTCCGCACGTGTATGCATGCCGCCTGTCTCCATCGGGTACAACCTTGGAAAGGGCCAGTGATCCCACCAAGGAGGTGCGAGCCATGGCTTCGAGGAAGCAGGTCCAGGCTGCCAAGCGCAACATCAAGAAGGCTCGCCGAGCCGCGTCCAATAAGCGCACGATCGCCAACCTTCCGCTCGAGACGCGGCGGGACCTCGGCCGCCAGGCGGCCAAGGCCAGGATGCGCGGGGGCAAGCCGGGACACGACTACGAGGACCGGACCCGCCAGGAGCTGTACGAGGTGGCGAAAAAGAAGGGCATCCCCGGCCGGTCGAAGATGGGCAAGTGGGATCTGATCGAAGCGATCCGCAAGGCGAGCTGAGCGTTCAGCCGCTCCTCACGTCGGCGACCCAGGCCATCAGCTCCTCCGGGGCCATGAAGTTCAGGATCCGGGAACGTGGGATCCCGGCCCCAAGGGCCGCGGCCAGGCCAAGCTCGATCGATCCGAGCTCCCCCACGGAATGGGCGTCGGTGCCGATCGACACGAAGGCACCGGCCTCCTTCGCCACCTCCAGCAAGCCGACGTCGAGGTCCTGCCGGTCCAGATGGGCATCGATCTCAAGGGCTTTACCCGAGGCCGTGGCCGCGCGCATCACGCGAGGCCAGTCGGCCCACAGGCCCAGCCGGACGTTGTACCGGCGCCCTCGAGGATGGGCCAGCACCTGGACGTCGGGGTTGCGGAGCGCCGACAGGTAGCGCTCGGTCTGGTCCTCGGTGACGCGGAGATTGGAGTGGAACGCGCCGAGGACGAGATCGAGCGACGCCAGGGCGGTGGGGTCCATGTCGCCCTCGCCGGCGGGTGACAGGTTCATCTCGATCGCGTGGAGCACCCGGAAGCGCTGCCCTGCCGCGGCAAGCTCCTCGTTGACGGCGGCGATGTCTCGAGCTTGCTCGGCGAGCCTCGTCTCGTCCATCCCGTTGGCGATGGCAAGGCCCTTGGAATGGTCGGTGATGGCAACGTGGGCATACCCGCGTGCCTCAGCGGCGCCCACCATCTCCCGAAGGGTGGCCCGGCCGTCGCTGTAGGTCGTGTGCATCTGCAGGTCGCTTCGCAGCGAAGCCATCGCATCCGGGTTGGCCGTCAGCGTCGCCCGGGCATCGGCCAGCGTGAGGAACCCTCGGCGGATCTCCGGTGGCTCGACGATCTCGGGAGGGTCGGCCAGCAGGGATTCGATCGTCGTGGCGATCCATGGGCCCACCTGCGGGAACTGAGTAAGCGAGTGACCCTGCGAGATGACGGTCTCCGCCTCTTCCGGCCACAGGAATGCGGCTCGGGCGGCCTGTTGGAGGGCACGCCGCCGGTGCCCGTTCTCCGACTCCGCGGCCCGTGTCAACAGCTCCGCGATCTGCGCATTGGAGAGGGCAGCGACGCGAGACGAAGACGTTATGCGGTCCACGAAGCCATCATCCCTCTCGGAAGCGGACCGGCGAAACGAAGCAGGCAATTCTGGAGGCGCTATCGCTGGGGGGCGGTCGTGTCCGGGTCATCGCCCGGCCGCGTGTGCATGGCCCCCGCGTCCGCCGACAGTCCGGCGGCCTGCCGAGGAATGGGCCGATCGATGACGTCTGCGCGGGGGATCGGAGGTTCATCGGGTGGCCGTTCGGGCGGTAGCGGCGGGTTCGGCGCGGGTGGGGTCGGGGGGCCCGGGGGCGGATTGGGCGGATTGGGCGGATTTGGGCCGGGAGGGGCCGGCGGCAGTGGGTCGGGCACCGGGGTGGGGTCGGGAGCCGGATCGGGAACCGGGGTGCCAGCACGCTCTCGATCGCTCCGCTCGCGATCGTCCCTCCTCATCGAAACCTCCGATTCCTCATGACCCCGCCTCCCTACCCTACGGCGTGGGCGACCAAACGAGAGCCTCGCTCTCCGGTGGCCGAGCTTCGAACGGCCAGCCGAAATCCATCCACAGCGGTATGACGATGGAGAGCAGTCTCATCGCCTTCATCCAGATGTGTGGGACGTGTCAGCTGCTTGTGGGGCTATTCCAGATCATGCCGAACACACTCCCGACGGTCAGGCTCCACATCAAATCGCTAACGGGTGGCTTCAGGCGTAGTGACCGCAAGCTGGGCAGAGCGACCAACCGCCCGTGTCGCGTCGCATCTCGACCAGGTCGCCGCACCTCGCACAGGTCCGGAGATTGGGGTTGTCCGCGAAGGATGAGATGGCTCGAAGCCGCATCCGCGCGTGAACGTAGCGATCGAGGAGATCCACCTTGACGAGGTCATCAGCGCGAACGGCCATGAGATCCTCCTTCCGCCTGCCTCGTGTACTGCTGTACCCCCCGGGGCCTTCCCCTAATCGGGCCATTATCCTGGGAATGTGCAGGCAGGCGCTTGTAGGAGGTCTGGTCTTTCGGCAGCTTCCGCCGGCCCTCGTAGCTCAGTGGATAGAGCAGCGGTTTCCTAAACCGCGTGTCGCAGGTTCGATTCCTGCCGGGGGCACCGAGGAGTTTTCGAAGAGTTATCGGGGAGTGGTTGGGGGGTTCCCGAGCGGAAAGCCGTCACCTTGATCGGCGTATTCGATGGTGCCGAAGTGCGTCTCGACCCGCTGCGTCGGAAACGAGTTGATCCGATCCCACGCCCGGCGCGGGTCTTCCCGATACGTGGTCATAGTCCCTCCTCGAGAGGGGCTCCCCCTGGGCCGCAGATAGGTCGACGAGGCGTTGCTGACCGGTCGTCCCCGTCCGACCGTTGCCCAGACGTCGGTGACAACCTCATTCGATCGGCCACTCCTTCACCCATCGGCGCTCCAGGAGATCCTCCTGGACGAACGGGTCATCGGCCACGAGCCGCTCGGCCTCATCGACTGAAGAGACCTCGAAGATGAGCAACCCTCCCGATCTGTCCGTGAAGGGTCCCCCGAGGTACTCCCGCAGCCTAAGGCCTCGCCAGTACGCGGCGTGATCTGGCGCAACCGCTCGAACGCGATCGGTCGCTTCCTTCATGAGGTAGAAGTACAGCACGCGCATCCATCCCCTCCTTCCGCGCCACTCGCGTCAGGGCCGCCGACATCGAAGAAGAATGGGAAGGCGACGTTCAGGATCAAACCGACGATCACGAACGGCAGCGTGGACAGCCCGATCCTGTCTCCGCTTCCGACAAACGCTCTCAGGTCCATGCGGACCTCACCTCTCACCGTGGATCGCGTCCAGAGTGATCCGTCGTGCATGGATCCGGCAGATCACCCGCGTCTCGCGCGAGCGCTGCGCGACCGGGTAGATGTGGCCGTAGTAGTAGGGATGGCGGGTGTAGGTGCGGGTCATCGCGTCGAGGTGCTCGCGCGCGCCCTCGGTGACGAGCTCGGCGTCCCCCCGGATCTGGATGTAACGGCAGGTATCGTCGGGGTCCACGACCAGCAGGCTGACCCTCGGGTTGGCGAGCAGGTTGCGACCCTTCTGCCGTTCGAGTGTCGTGTTGATGCGGGCGCACTCGCCGTCGACGTCGACCCACACCAGACTCGACTGGGGCTGCCCATCGCCACCGATCGTCGTGAGCACCCCGCAGATCGATCTGGTCAACAGGTCGAGGTGGGAGGCGGGGATCGGAACCGTCTCGGGCGCGACGAGCGTGTTCATGCCCTTCCCTCCGTCTCGGTCGCATCGAGCGCAGTGACGTGGGTCGGCCGGATACGGCACAAGACCGGGATCTCGGTCTCGGCGAAACGCGCTGGGATGGCGTCGCCGAAGTAGCGGACCCGCCGACCCGCGTACTTCGTGGCGAGGTCGTCCAGGTGCTCGACCGCGCCCGCCTCGGTCATCTCGACGACCGTTCCGCGGATCTCGAGGTAACGGAGGGGTTCGCGCGGGTCGTAGCAGAGGAGCGTGACGCGCGGGTCGCGGCGCATGTTCTGCTCCTTGACGAAGCCACGCATCGTGTTCACCCGCACGTACTCGCCGTCGAAGTCGCACCACACGACGGAGGTCTGCGGATATCCGTCGGGCAAGACCGTGGTGAGGGCGGCGACCGGCGGGCACTCGACCAAGTCGCGGTGGGACGCTGGGATGTCACCCGACGCGTGATCCACGAGCAGGCCGATGGTTGGCACGTCCATCATCCGCCCACGGTGGGAACTCCCGCAGCCCGCATGCTTTCTGCAATCGGCTCGGCGACATGACCGCCGACCAGCGCACCCCAATCACGCTCCATGCCTGTCATCAGCACGTCCAGGTCGGGGAAGCCGCTGGCGTCCGCCGTCACGACCAGGAAGACCTCGCCGGTATAGGAGAACGCACACAAGCTCAACCCGATGTTGCCGGCGACTTGAACGATCGGCAGGACCGCCAGGATCTGGGACCCCAAGATGAACATGGGAACAGGCGGACCGATGACGTTGGTGACGAACACGTTGGCGGCCCGCTGGTGAAGGGTGAGGTACCGCCCGATCGGTGTGGCGGACAGACGGACCAGGACGCCCCTGATCGCAGCGGGACGTTGTCCGGCCTTCGTCTCGCGGGTCGTTCGGGCGATCAGGTCGAGCCGACGCTGAACGTCGGCCTCCCAGACCGGTAACCGCAGCACCATCAGTCCCACCTGGTTGTCGATGGTGCTATCGGTGGCGGACCGGGTGGAAACCGGCTCGGTCGTGGTCAGTTCGAGACCCGCGATGGGCTCTCCGCGAGACACCAGCAGCCGACGCAGTCCTCCCGACCAGAGGTCGAGCACGAGGTCGTTGACCGTAGCCCCGTGCGCGTGAGCCGCCTCCTTCATCGCCGCGAGGTCCAACCGCAGGTACCGGATCCGACGGCCAGGCCGGACGACCTGATTGAGCGAGGTGCGCGCTGCTCCCTTGACCCCCACGGACCGTCGGACCACGTCCATGAGAACGCGCATCCCTCCCGCGGCTCGCCCCGGGTGAGCCAGCGACGCGGCTGCTCGCCCGACGGTCCGGATCGCGGTGGAGAGGTTCTCAGCCAGCAGGGACCACCCTCCTGGGATCGGTTCGGGCGTCCAGGGGGACGAAGCGGGGTCCGCGACGTCAGGCGCGAGGTCGAACAGGGAGCCCATGATCGCCACGGCACCCGCCCCGTCCGCCACCGCGTGGTGCAGCTTCAACAAGACACCGACGCGGCCGTCGTTGAGGCCGGTCAGGAACCAGAGCTCCCAGAGCGGGCGCGTCCGATCGAGCGAGCGTCCGTAGATGGCGGCAGCCGCCTCCAGGAGCTCAGCATCACCTCCCGGGGGCTCGACGGTTTTCTGGTGAACGTGGTGCTCGATCGCGAACCGTCCGTCGTCGACCCAGAGCGGCCCGCCTCGCAACGGTCCCGGGAAGTACACGCGTCGTCGGAGCTCAGGAACGCGCGTCAGACGGCGATCCAGTCGGTCCCTGATCTCCTCCCACCGCAGCTGCCCCGAGGCGCCCCACAGCGCCCTCCCATCGACGATCGCCAGGCCGCAGAAGTGCGTTGGCCATGCAGGATCCTCGACACGCAGGTACATCCGGGAATCGGAAGTCAGACGCGCGAACCGGCTGCTCCCCCGGAGGCCGGGCCTCCCTGAGACGGCGCCCTCGGCGTTCATCGCGCCACCGCCGTAGGCAGGATCCTCGCCTCCACCTTCGACAAGGCGGTGTCCAGCACCTCGACGGCCCGCTCGGCCTGGGCCTTCGTGAAGACCAACGGAGGGGCGAACACGAGGGTGCCGCCACCCAGCGGCCGCGGTCCGAACAGCCCCATCTGCATCGTCGCCGCGGTGACCTGGTCGGCGACGTGTAGGTCGGGGGCGAAGTCCTCGTTTCGGGCCGGGTCGCGCAGCTCGACCGCCATGAACAGCCCCAACCCCCGGACGTCTCCCACGGTCGGATGGGCCCGCTGCCCTTCCAGGAGCTCGAGCATGTAGGCCCCGACCTTCGCCGAGTTCCCGACCAGGTCCTCCCGCTCGATGATCCCGATGTTGGCGAGCGCCGCCGCGGCGGAGACGGGGTGTCCGCCCGTGGTGTGGACGTCGAAGAAGATCGGGATCTTCTCGGCGATCTCGCGCCGGGCGATGGCCGCCCCCATCGGCGCGTAGCCGCTGGTCAGCCCCTTGGCCACGACCATGAGGTCGGGGACCACGTCGGAGTGGTCGACGCCGAACCAGCGCCCCGTCCGGCCGAACCCGCACACCACCTCGTCGGCGATCAGCAGGACCCCGTAGCGGTCGCAGATCTGGCGGACCTTGGCCAGGTAGCCGGGCGGCGGGACGACGCACCCGCCCGTCCCCATCACCGGCTCCAGGATCACGCAGGACACCAGGTCCGGGTCGCCGCCGAGGATGGCCTGCTCGATCGTGCTGCCGCAGGCGAGCCCGCAGGACGGATGGGTCAGGCCGAGCTCGCACCGGTAGCAGTAGGGCGGCATCGCGTTGGTGAACCCGGCCACCGGCACGATCGGATCGGCCGAGCGGCGGAACGGCTGGAAGTGGGGGCTCCAGCCGGTGGCCGACAACGCCCCCATCGTCGAGCCGTGGTACGCGCGGCGAAGGGACACGACCTTGTACCGCCGGCCCTCGCCGTTGGCCTGGTGATACTGACGAGCGAGCTTGATCGAGGCCTCGACGGCCTCCGAGCCGCTGTTGCAGAAGAACGACGCCGAGAGGTCCCCCGGCGTGAGCTCGGCCAGCTTCCGCGCCAGCTCGATCGGGACCGCGCTCGTCGCGGCGGCCGGGCTGGTGTAGGCCAGCCGCTGAGCCTGCTCGTACATCGCCCGGGCGATCTCCTCTCGTCCGTATCCGGCAAGGACGGCGAAGAGCCCGCCCGCCATGGCGTCGAGATACTCGCGGCCCTCGACGTCGTAGAGCAGTGCTCCCTCGCCACGATCCAACACCCAGGCGCCCGATTCCAGCCACTGCTTCGGCGTCATATGGAAGATGATGTTGTCGAGCGCGTCGTACTTGAGCTTCGTCACATCCGCGGTCTGCATCGTCATCGCCTCGATTCCACGCCCGCCGGCTCCGAGACGAACTCCGAAACGGCCTGCATGACCTCGGCGGGCCTCTCGTCGTGCGGGTTGTGCCCGGCGCGCTCGATGATGCGCAGCCGTGCGTTCGGGATCCCGGCCGCCAGCTCCTCCTGACACTCCGGCGGGAACACGAAGTCGTCACGCCCCGCCATCACAAGCGTCGGCACCTGGATCTCGCCGAGACGGTCCATCACAGTCCAGCCCTTGACGAGGTGGCGGCCCGCGAAGATGAAGGCCTCCGGCCGCATCCTCGAGCGCCAACCGCCGCGGATCCCATCGCGGACAGTCAGCCACAGGAAGGGGCCGTGGCTGTACGCGCCCCCGATCCGCATGAAGATTGGGAAGAACTCCCACTTCGCAAACTCGCCGTTGAACCAGCGCCGGACCAGCTCCACCGTCTTGGGGGTGTAGCCGCGTTCAGCGAGGTCAAGAGGAGCGTTCTGCTGTGACCAACGGCTGTCCCCGCCCGTGTCGAGCAGCACGAGGTGCGACAGGCTGTGGGGATAGCGCAGCGCGTACTCGAGGGCCACGTGCCCCCCGAACGAATGGCCGAGCACGGCCCACCGTTCGAAGCCTAGCTTCTCTCGCAGCGCCTCGGCGTCCGCGGTGAGGTTCTCCCAGGTCATGGACGAGACCGGAGCGCCTGTCGAACGTCCGTTGCACCGGTGGTCGTAGAGGATCAGGGTGAACCGATCCGCCAATTGCCGGAACGGCGCCATCGTCCAGTGATCTAGCCCAGGCCCGCCGTGCATAAGCAGCAACGGGTATCCGTTCCCGACGACATGGACGAAGAGGGACACGCCTCGAATCGACATCCTTCTTCCTTGCCCGATGCGTTCAGCGCTGAGCGTCGTCATGCCTCACCATCTCCCTTCGGATATGACGAGTGGCTTGCTCGCCGAACCGCCCGCGCAGTCGTGGCAACGGCGAGCGCACCAAGTGCTCCACAGGCCCCCAACCGGGGGTTCGTCTTGGCAGGCCGCTTCCGGGCGGACAATGGCTTGCCCTCGGCCAGGTGCACGGCCGTCACTCGCCCTCCCGGTTCGCGCGTGAACACGAGACGCAGCGTGCCGAGCCCGAACTGAGAGAGATCGATCCGGAAGACGTACGGGTCGTTCGGGTCATCAGGATGGAGTACGAACCCCCGAAAGGCCCCAGGTATCGGGGTCAGGACCCGAAGCACGAGGCGGCCACCCCTGACGAGTACCTCCGCCCCGGCGCCGGCCGCCATCCTGGCCCGGGCATCGGTGAGCCGCGCCGAGAGCTGGTACCAGCCGCAGAGTTCCGCCCACAGCTCCGGGTGCTGCGGAATGTCGGTACGGATCGTCCGGTCCGAGACGCCGAGCAGATGGTTAAGGAGCCCGGCCACCTCATTCGGCAGCCAGAACATCGCGCGCCTGGCGCCATTCGTGAAGGCCAGCACGCCCACTCCGTCGTCGGGAGCCACGACCAGCTGACAATCGAAGCCAGGCAGGATCCCCCCGTGCTCGATGACGCGGTGCCCGTCGGCGTTGCCGCGGTTGAACGCCAGTCCGATGCCTGGCACTCGGGGATCCGGCTGGTAGTGGGGCTCGAACATGGTGGCAAGGGTCTCGGGCTTGAGCACCGAGCCGTGCTCGTTGGCGCCACCGCCGAGCAGAGCCTCGGCGTAGCGAGCCATGTCCCGCGCGGTCGAATACGCGCCGCCTCCGCCCACCGTCACGATTTCGTAGTCGGCGACCGCTTTGGCCCCGCCGGATCCCAGCGTGTACCCCGTCGCGAGGCCCGGCCGGACTGGCTCGGACCGG
>DASSSA010000125.1:0-2939 GCA_035701505.1 Actinomycetota bacterium | reverse complement strand
GAGCGGAGATCGCGGATCGCCTGGGATGGGACGCCATGCTCGACCTGTTCCCGGACCTGCCAACCGAGGCGCCCTCCGTGGTCGCCGGCACTCGTCCGCACCCCCCCGCTCTCGACCTGCTGAGGAGCTCACCTCGGCGGCCGCCGGCCCAAGGTTCGAACAGTTGGGTCGTGGCCGGGTCACGGACGACCACGGGCAAGCCGCTGCTGGCCAACGACCCGCATCTGGCCACGCAGATGCCCTCGATCTGGTTCGAGGTGCATCTGTCCGCGCCCGGATACGAGGCGTCCGGCGTGGCCCTGCCGTTCTCACCGGGCGTCCTGATCGGGCGGACCGCCCACCACGCGTGGGGGTTCACCAACGTGGGCGGGGACACCCAGGACCTCTACGTCGAGCGGCTCTCCGAGGACGGCCGCGCCGCCCGGTACGCGGGGGAATGGGAGCCGCTGACGATCCATCGCGAGGAGATCCGGGTCCGTGGCCGCGACGAACCGGAGGTGCTCGAGGTTCGGGAAACCCGCCACGGTCCAATCCTCGACTCGTATCTGGTGGGGAGGACGAACCCCGTGGTGATCGAGCGAGGGATCCACGAGACCTACGCGCTCCGGTGGACGGGCCACGAACACGCCGTCATGCCGTCAGCCGTGCTCGGCATGGCCGAGGCGGGAAGCTTCGAGGAGTTCCGGGAGGCCGTGCGATTCTGGGAATGTCCGGGCCAGAACGTCGTCTACGCCGAGATGGAGGGGACCATCGGCTACCAGTGCACCGGCCTGTACCCCGTGCGGCGATCGGGCGACGGGACGCTTCCCGTTCCCGGCTGGACCCCCGAGTACGAGTGGGAGGGGTTCGTGGATTTCGAGGAGCTCCCGTGGGACGTGGATCCCGAGGAGGGCTTCCTGGCCACGGCCAACAACAAGGTTCACGGCGACGCTTACCCCCATCTCATCGGCCGTGACTTCCTCCCCCCGTTCCGGGCCAGGCGGATCGTCGAGCTCCTGACCTCCACGGAGCGGCATACTCGAGCGACGTTCTCGGCCATCCAGCTCGACACGGTCTCCATCCCGGCCAGGGAGAACGCGCGGCGGCTCGTCGACGTGGAACCGGCGACCGACCGACAGAAGGAGGCCATCGCCCATCTCCAGGACTGGAACGGCGACATGGCCGCCGGATCGGTGGCCGCCTGCATCTACCAAGTGTGGTTGAAGCACGTCGCCCGGCAAGTGCTCCTGCCCAGGCTGGGACCCGAGCTGTACACCCACTACTACGGTCGGCGCGACGGATCCAACGGCTTCCAGTTCCAAACCCTCCCCAACCTGCTGGCCAACCCGACGGCCAGATGGTTCGGGGCGAACGGGCGCGGGTCCCTCGACGACGTCCTTCGTCGTGCGCTGGACGACGCGATCGATGAGCTCGCGGGGCGGCTCGGCCAGGACATGGACGACTGGCGGTGGGGGGCCGTGCACCGAGTCGTGTTCGCCGGGCCGCTCGCCCTGATCCCCGACCTCACCGAGCTCTTCACCGGCGGTGTGGTCGAGGCGGGCGGGGACGAACAGACGATCTGCCAGGGAGGGTTCGAGCCTGACCACTCCTACGACGTCGCGGTTCTGTCCTCCTGGCGTCAGATCCTGGATCTCTCGGACCCGGATGCCGCTGTGGGGATACATACGACCGGCCAGTCCGGGCATCCGGCGTCGGGGCACTGGAACGACCTCCTCCCACTATGGGCCACGGGCGAGCATCACCCGCTGCCGCTCACCAGGCAGGCAGTGGAAGCCCAGGCCGAGGCAACTCTCGCCCTGGTCCCGCGGTAACCTAGCCGAACGATGCCGGAGTCCCGAGGCCGTCAGAAGCAGCGGCGCCGGCCGTACGTGCCGCCGCCCCCGAAGAAGAAGCGCAAGCCCAGCCCTCGGTGGTTCGGTGTGTTGATCCTCGGGTTGATGGGCGTGGGCGTGGCCACGATCGTCCTGAACTACATGGGGTTGCTGCCGGGCACCGAGTTCGGGGCGCGGAACCTCTACCTGTGGCTCGGGCTGGGCCTGATCGCCCTGGGCTTCGCCGGCGCCACCCAGTGGCGCTGACCTCGGCACGCCCCGGCGCCCGAATCACAGGGGTGTGATCTTTCACAGCATTCTCCACAGCTGTGGAAAACCTCAGCCGGGGGTCAGGTCCCCGGCTGCGGGCCGCCGAACCACCTCCATCGGCTCACCGCAGTGCCTGGGGATCTGAAGCTCCCCAAGCCGGGTCACACGGAACTCGGTGCCGCACTCCCGGCACACCAGGAAGACCTCGAGCTCCTCGACGTCCTCGACCTCCGGGCTCTCCCTGGGCCCGGGACCGGAGGCCGCACGGAGCGCGATCACGCCGACCCAGGCGATGGCCAGCCCCATCAGGATCGCCGTGAGCACGACCCACCAACTCACGGTATTCGCTCCAGGACCGTCGCGTTGGCCATCCCTCCGCCCTCGCACATGACCTGGAGCCCGTATCGGCCCTCGCGCCGCTCCAGCTCAGCGACCAGGTCGGCCATGAGCCTGGCGCCGCTCGCCCCCACCGGATGACCCATGGCGATGGCGCCGCCGTTCGGGTTCACGTGCCCGTCGAACCAGGCTTCCGGGATCTGGAGCTCTCGCTTCCAGGCCAGCACGACCGAGGCGAAGGCCTCGTTGGTCTCCGCTACGTCGACGTCCTCGAGCTCCAGGCCGGCCCGATCGAGCACCATGCGCGTGGCTGGGATCGGACCGGTCAGCATGAGCACCGGGTCGTCTCCGACCACGGCGAAAGACACCAACCGGGCGCGGGGCCGAAGCCCGAGCTCCTCGGCCCGTTCCGCTGATGCCACGAGCACCGCGGCTGCCCCGTCGGAGATTTGCGAGGAATTCCCCGCCGTGACGGTCCATCCGATCCGGCCGGGGAACATCTCCTCGAAAGCCGGGGAGCGG
>DASSSA010000124.1:0-2698 GCA_035701505.1 Actinomycetota bacterium | reverse complement strand
CGCGGCCTCCTCGACCGCAGCACGGATCTCGTCTTCGCTGAACTCCGGAGCGCCCGGCGCGGTCCCCCGCGTCAGCACGGCGCCGGTGGCGATGACCTTGATGAAGTCCGCACCTCGATGGAGGATCTCGCGGACCACCCGTCGGATCTCGTCCACGGAGTTCGCCACCCCGAACCGAAGCTCCCGCGGGACCTCGAGGTCCGGGGCCACCGGCGGGATGTCGCCGCCGCCGCTCGAGACGGTAACGAACGGTCCGGCACACTGCATCCGGGGCCCGACGACGTCGCCCGCATCGATCGCGTCGCGGAGGGCGATGTCGACGAAGGCCCGGAAGGTGCCGACGTCGCGGACGGTGGTGAACCCTGCCATCACGGTGTCGCGTGCGTTTCGCACGCCCGTTAGGGCTTCCTCCGCGCCCGTCCGCATGAGCAGCCTGGCGTACTCGCCCCCTTCCAGCTCCCCCACGAGGTGCGCGTGGCAGTCGACGAGGCCGGGCACTACGGTGTGCTGCGACAGGTCGATCACCGTGGAGCCGTTCGGATACCGGCCCTGGTCGGGACCAACCGACTCGATCCGCTCGCCGACGATCTCGACGACCTGCGCCCGGAGGACCTCGCCGACGACCGTGTCGATCAGGCGACCGGCGCGGACGACGGTCGGCCTCTCTGGGGTCATGGAGCGAGAGCTTAGCCAACGAAGTCCGGCCCGACGGGTTCAAGCCTCCGCGGGAGGGGGTCGATGAGGCGGAGGTGAACACGAATCGACCAGCCAGCGGAACACGGACCCGTCGCCTCCTCCCTGTCGTCCTCATCTTGGTCGCGTTCGCTTCCGGGTGTGCCTCGGACGGGACTTCGCCATCCGAGAGCCCGCCGTCTCAGCACTCGGTCAGCGAGCCGGCAGGTTCGACGTCTTCACCGATTACCGACGGCGCGACGCCCAACGAACGCTTTCAGTCGTGGCTGAACGGCGGGGCGCGCCAGGGCGCATACAGCCTGTGGTCCTCGGGGGACCTCGGCGGCGGCCCGCCCGCGGGGGCTACCGAGAAGGAGCGCCGAGCGCTGTTCGAGAAGTGGCTCGCGGCGAACATGGATGCCCTCCGCAACGCGTGGGACCGGAATCAGGTCCTCCGTGCCCAGGCCGACCTTCGAACCGCCATGGCAGTGGCGCTCACCTACCGGGTCGATCACTCAGGCTTTGCCGGCCTGACACCGAGCGAGGCGGGAGCGATCGAGCCAGCCCTGGCGTTCAACGTCTCCGAGACCGTGGTCGGCGAGGTCACCATCCGAATCGCGACCCAGGGATCGGTCCTCCTGACCACCGAGAGTAGGTCGGGCCAGGTCCTCTGCATGGCATACCGAAACGATGGGGTCTCCCACGGCACCAAGGATGCCAAGACCGTCGGGGCCTGCGACGGTGGCGGCTGGCTCACGTAGGACGAGGCGCCGCGGGCGGGGGGCTATTCCTCGATGCGGAAGGACAGATCCGCGGGGATCTCCGCCACGTCCATCTGGGCCTTCTGGAGCTTCCCCGAGTAATCCCAGTTCATCGCCTGCCATCTCGTGAACTGGTCGAGCACCCAGATGCCGGCCTGGCGCGAGCCGTTCCCTGACTTGCCGTTCCCGCCGAACGGCAGGTGCGCCTCGGCGCCCGAGGTCGAGTTGTTCACGCTCACCATCCCCGCACTGATGCGCTCCCGAAACCGGAACACGTTCAGCGGGTCACGGGTGTAGATCGACGACGACAGCCCGTAGCCGTGGCCGTTCGCCAGGTCCATGGCCTCATCGAACGTGGCGAACGACCCAACCCCGACGATCGGTCCGAACGTCTCGGTCCGGTACAGCTCGTCATCGGCGCCGACCCCGTCCACGATCATCGGGTGGCAGTACAGGCCGTCCGACGGCTCGCCAACGAAGCCCTGGCGCGGGTTCCCGGCGGTGATCCGCCCTGTCCCGGACGACCCGTACAGCTTGTGGTGTGGCCGCACCAGGTCGAGCCATCCCAGGAACCGGTCGCAGAACCGGCCGTTCATCATCGGCCCGTAGAGCACGTCCTCCATGGGCTCGCCGATGGCTGCACCCGTGACCGCCGCGGCGAACCGGGACAGGAAGTCGTCGTGGACCAACTCGTCGACGATCACCGTCCCGAGCGAGGTGCACCGTTGTCCGGCGGTGCCGAACCCGCTGAACAGCGCGCCCTCCACGGCGAGGTCCAGGTCCGCATCGGACATGACCACGAGCGGGTTCTTTCCACCGAGCTCGAGGCAGGGCGACTGGAGATGCCGTCCGCACAGCTTCCCGATCCGGCGTCCAACGTCCGTCGAGCCGGTGAACCCGACCTTGTCGACCAGCCCGTCGTCCATGGCCTGCTCCAGCCCGGCGAACGCCGTTGGCCCCTCGGCCAGCACCATGTTGAAGGTCCCGTCGGGCAACCCGGCGTGGAGGATGAGCTGGGCGAACGCCTCGGCCGTGGCCGGCGTGTACTCGGCCGGCTTCCACACCACCGCGTTCCCGCACAGCAGAGCCGGCACGATGTACCAGGACGGCACGGCCACCGGGAAGTTCCCGGCCGTGATGATCACCGAGACGCCCACCGGTGCGCGGAACGTGAACAGCTGCTTGTCGGGGAGCTCCGATGGGACCGTCTGCCCGTACAGCCGACGGCCTTCCGAGAGGAAGAAGGCGCACGTGTCGACGACCTC
>DASSSA010000123.1:0-2745 GCA_035701505.1 Actinomycetota bacterium | reverse complement strand
CGCCCCACGGCGACACCGGCATCCCACGAGTACCGTGCGCCGAGCCGGTGGTCGACCGCTCCCACGGCGGTGCGGAACGCGGCGTCGGAGAGCGGGTGACCCCCGCTCGTGTACGGCGGCGTCTGCACGACCGGCAGCCCCGCGGTCGCCCTCGGTGATCCAGGGTCGGTGCCCATCACGACGACCGTCCCGACCTGCATGAGGTCACCCCACGCCTGGGCTACGCCACGTTCGGGGGTTCCCGGCACCTGCCTCGCTCCCGCCTCCCCCCGCAGCTGCCAGAACAGCTCCGCGACCTTCATCAGGCCGGCAGCCGCGATGGGGTTCCCCACACCGAGCAGGCCGCCCGACGGGCAGGAGGGCAGGTCGCCGTCGCGATCCAGGACGCCGTCGCGTGCCGCCTCCGGAGCCTTTCCTTTCTCGAACAGGAGCAACCCCTCGAGGTGGTGCAGCTCCTTGTAGTCGAACGGGTCGTAGGGCTCGGCGACGTGGATCTGTTTGCGCGGCTCCTTCACCCCGGCCATGTCGTACGCCATCCGCGCCGCGTTCTCGACGTACTCCGGGTAGACGAGATCACGGTTGGTCCAGTACGTCGTGTCGAGGTTCCAGCCGACCCCTTCGATCCACACCGGGTGATCGGTGATCCGTTTGGCCGCCTCCTCCGAGGCCACGACCACGGCCACGGCGCCGTCGGAGATCGGCGAGACGTCGAGCCGCTGCACCGGCCAGGCCAGCACCTCGCTCGCCAGCACGTCGTCGACGGTGATGTCGGTCTGACCCAGGAGGGCGGCGGGATGCCCCGCCGCGTTCCTCTTGTTCTTCACCGCGACCGAGGCGATATCGCGCTTGTCCAATCCGTGCACCGACATGTAGCGGTTCATCTCCAGGGCGAAGATCCACAAGAGGTTCGGGCCGAGCGGCCGTTCCAGGATGTTGTCGAAGATCGTCAGGAACGCGCCCTGGGGATGCGGCTGGGTCGAGGACATCTTCTCCTCGGCCACCAGCAGGGCCACGTCGAACATGCCGCTCGCCACCGTGTACCACCCCTGGATGGCGGTGAACACGCCGCTGCCCCCTCCGACATAGGTTCGGATGAACGGCTTGCCGAAACCGCCCGCGCCGTCGGAGAGGTACTCCCCCTTCATGTGCACGCCATCGAACGCATCCGGCGCCGAGGTCAGGCAGACCGCGTCGACGTCGGCCAGGGTGAGCTCACATGAGTCCAGGGCCGCCCTTGCCGCCTCCCATGCCAGCTCCTTGCCGGTCTCCTGGGCCCGGCGCATGAATCGGGTCATGCCCGCGCCGACCACCGCAACCCGGGTGCCGCTCATGATCGCGCCGGGTCCGTCGAGTACTCCAGCAGGCCGAGGACATTGCCGTCGGGATCCTGGAACTCGACGAACCTCGGCTCGCCACCCTGGCCTCCGCCTTCGGGGGTGAAGCTGATCCCGCGGGCGGCCAGGGCGACCCGGCTGGCGTCGAGATCGTCGACTCGAAACGCCACCGTCCCACCGGCACGGTGCTGGCCCTGACCCGAGGCATGGAGCCCGAGCTGCACGGGGCCCGCCTCGAACTGGGCCCAGTCGTCGCCCGTCCGATACAGGAGCCGAAGCCCCAGCACGTCCTGGTAGAAGGCCACCGCTCGTTCCATGTCGGAGACGAAGAAGTAAACGAGATCGGCCCCCTTCAGCCCGCTCACGTTCCCTCCTCGTTCCCCAGCACGATCACTGCGGCGGACGTGGTGGGCACCCCTCGCCAGCTCTGGGCGAGGGCGACATACGCCTCGTCGACCTGCCGCTCGCCCGCCTCCCCCCGCAGCTGCTCCACGCACTCAAGGAGCCGGACCAACCCGTTCGCCTCGAACAGGTTCCCCTGGCCCTGGGAACCGCCCGAGACGTTCACCGGGAGCTCGCCGTCCGCCTCGAGCGCGCCCCCTGCCAGCATCTCGGCCAGCTCGCCCACCGTCCCCAACCCAAGGGCCTCGATGTGCTGGAGCTCCTTGAACGCGAAGACATCGTCGACTTCGGCGAGATCGATCTCCTCCGCCGGATCCTCCACACTCGCCATCGCGTAGGCGCGCTTGGCCGCCCGGGCGACGAAATCCGCCTCCCCCCACGTCCGGCTCTCCAGCGTGGGGCTCCCCGACGACCACCCCGCGCCCAGGGTCCATACCGGGGCTTCGGTGAGGTCGCCGGCCCGTTCCTCGGCGGCGAGCACCACCACGACGCAGCCGTCGGCCCTCCCCGCCACCTCGAGTTCCCGGAGCGGCCAGTACACCGGCCCGGAGTCCTCGACATCCTCGGCAGTGACGTCGGCCGGATAGGCGGCCCTAGGGTTGTCGAGGGCGTTCGTCCGATTCTTGGCGGCGACCATCGCGCAGTGTTCCTCGGTCAGCCCTGTCCGCTCGAGGAAGGCGTTCATGTCGAGGCCGGCGACGGCCAGGGCGGGAATGCCGAGCGGTCGGTTGAACACCGGATCCATGGCGAACTGCTCGATCGCGCCAAGGGTGAGGACGTCGGAGACCTTGCTGTGCGCCTCGACGGCCACAACCCGGGCCGCCCCGGAACGGATCAGCATGAACGCGGTGACCACCCCGAACAGCCCGTCGGCGGCCACCGTCTGCACGGGCCGCTGCACCGCCCCGAGCTGATCGGGCACGTACTCGTCGAAGATGCTCGTGCCTTCGAGGTAGTCCTCGGAGCAGCAGACGAACGAGTCGACGTCGGCTCGCGGATCGACCTGCGC
>DASSSA010000122.1:0-5347 GCA_035701505.1 Actinomycetota bacterium | reverse complement strand
CTCGCACCTGGCCATGAACACGCGCATCGTTGCCAGGTTGAACACGATCTGGGTCTGCACGAACTCCGCGCCGGCCTCGACCTTCTTCCCCAGGCGCATGGGGCGCAAGTCGAGAGGAGGCGCGAACGGGTTCTCCACCGCGCCGATGAACATCGGGAGGGGCCGGTCGAGGTTCCGGCCGCTCACGTACACACCCTGGTCGCGCATGCCCCGCGCGATGTGGATGGCGTGGACGGCGTCGATGTCATAGATCGGCTTGGCCTCCGGATGATCTCCGGCCGTGACGTCGTCGCCGGTCATCAGGCAGACGTTTCGGGCCCCGAGTGCCACCGCGCCCACCAGGTCGGCCTGCAGGGCCAGGCGATTCCGGTCCCGGCAGGCGAGCTGGACGATGGGTTCCACGCCCCGGTCCAACAGGAGGTGCGCCGAGGCGAGAGGCGAGATGTGGGGGTGAGCCGCGCTGTTGTCGGTGCAGTTCACCGCGTCCACGGAGCCACGGAGGAGGTCCGCGAGCCGATAAACGGTCTCGGGATCGGGGCTGTCGGTAGCCTGGAGCTCCGCCGTCACCACGAACGACCCCGACGCGAGCAATCGATGGAGGTGGCTGCGGGGCGGCGGCTCCCCGCTCACCGTTCGCGATCCTCCCGGCCGGCGGCGAGCCAGCCGGCGGGAACGTGGCGATCCCGGCCGGTGAGCAGGTTCTCCCACGACGAGGTCTCCTGGAGCCGCCAGTCCACGGGCTTCTGGACATGCCCCATGTGGTCACGCCAGAGGGGAAGGCGCCGCGACCCCTCCCAGGCCTGGACCCACACGCACGGCTGATCCGGGAGCACCTCGCAGTTGCCGTTCTGGAGGACGCCGCCACACGGGCCGTTGCGCAGCGACTTGGGGCAGCGCATCGGACACGACAGGCCCGTGGAGTGAAGGATGCACTGCCCGCACATCCGGCAATCCCAGATGGCCTCCTTCGTGCTTCGCTCCACCAGGAGCAGGGCCTTGCGCAACCCCCGTGCCCGGGGGGCCGACGCCGGAGGCCTGCGGTCGAGCTTCGCGGTCATCTCTACCTCTCGAGGGGCGCGGCCGGGACCTCCTTCTTGGGGTCGATGAATGGGATGGCCGCCGTCCGACCGATCAATGGTCCGCTCTCCGACTGGACCTCCAGGGCGGTCCCGGGCCGGGAGAGCTCGGCGGGGACCCATACGTAGCCGATGTTCCTCTCCAGCCGGGGGGACCAGATGGCGTCCGTCACCTTGCCGACCATCTCGCCGTGCACGGCGACCGGCCAGAACCACGAAAGCTCGGCGCGAAGGGCATCCCCCGCGAACTCGATCCCGACCAGCTTGCGCTGCACGCCTTCGCGGCGGACCCGCTCCAGCGCGTCCTTGCCGATGTAGTCGTGCGGCTGCTCCTCGACCAGGTGCTCGAGCCCCATGATCTCAAAGGGGTTGTTCTCGTGGGTCATGTCCGAGTTGTAGTTCATGATCCCCGCCTCGATGCGACGGGCTTCCACGGGGGCCGTGGGCCGGATCCCGAACTCCTCCCCTGCGGCCATGACCAGCTCCCAAAGGTCGTCCCCCCGAGAAGGGTCGAGCAGGTTGATCTCGAACCCCTGCACTGCAGTCCATCCCGTCCGGCTGATGAGGACCGGGATCCCCTCGATGTCGAACCAGTCACACCAGTAGTACTTCAGTTCGTAGAGCGCCGGGCCGACGAGCTTCTCCATCGTCTTCCCGGCCTTCGCTCCCTGTACCTGCATGGGGTAGGCATCCGGGTAGGAGATGTCGACGTGCATCCCCGCCTGGGATGCGACCCCAAGCGCGTACAGTCCCGCATCGGAATCGGCGAGTTGCATCCACCACCGGTTCTGGCCGACATGGAGCAGGACGGGATCGTTCAGGATGCCGCCGTCGGGCGCGGTGACGATCATGTACTTCCCCTGCTTCACTGCGCACTTCGTCAGGTCTCGGCAGGTGAGCATGTTCACCAGCCTGTCGGCATCGGGCCCGGAGATCTCCACGGTACGTTCCACCGCAACATCCCACACGACCACGTCGTTCAGGAGCGCCCAGTACTCGAGATCCGGATCGTCGAAGTACGCGGGGAGCAGCATGTGGTTGTAGACGTCGTACGCCGTGCATCCGGCCCGCCTGGTCGCGTCGAAGAAGGGGGAACGCCGGTACCACGGGCCGAAGTAGATCGTCGCGCTCTGCTCCAGCATCTCCTGGCGTTCGTTGGTCATGAGCGTCTCCCCTTCCGGCTGGGGCGGCACCCGGCCCGCCCACCTTGGGTTGAATCATCGTTCAAACTCGCGGGGGGTGGCAACCGCCCTCCGAGCTACGAGACCGGGATGCGCTTCTCCGGGTCGACGAACGGCATCGGCACGACCGTGGCCTTCCGCTCTCCCCACTCGGTCTCCACGGGGACCGTGGCCCCATCCGTGGACCGGTCCGCCGGGAGCCACGCGTACCCGAGGTTCTTCAGCAGCCGGGGGGAGTAGATGGCCGAGGTGACCTTTCCGATCTGCCGGCCCCCCTCCCGGATCGGCCACTTCACCGAGTTCAGTGCGGGGAACGGCTCGCCGTCGAGCTCCACGCCGTTGATCCGCCGGGCCACGCCCGCGTCACTGATCCGCCGCAGCGCCGCGAGCGAGATAGCGGCCTCGTCGGGAAGGTCCCAGTCCACTAGCCGCTCCAGCCCCAGCTCGAGCGGGTTGTTCTCGTAGGTCATGTCGGCGCCCCAGTTGAAGATGCCCCCCTCGATGCGCCGGATGTCCGATGGACCGGTGGGCTTGATCCCGTACGGCTCCCCAGCCTTCATGATGTGTTCCCACAGGTTGAACCCGCGGGAGGGATCGGTGAGGTAGACCTCGTAGCCGACCTCCGACGTCCACCCCGTTCGGGTCACGATGACCGGGATCCCCCCGATCTCGGCGTTGCGCCACCAGTAGTACTTCAGGTCCACGATGTCCCCGCCCACGAGGTCCCGCATGAGATCCTTCGACTTCGGTCCCTGGATCTGCAAGGGCGCCACGTCCGCCTCCCTGACCGTGACGTCCAGGTCGGGATAGGCGTTCCGAAGTCCCCGAGCGAACAGCAGGGCATCGGAGGAGGCAAGCGCGAACCAGAACGTGGTCTGGTCCATCCGGGTGAGGACGGGGTCGTTCACGATGCCGCCGTCGCGATCGCAGATCAGCACGTACTTCGCCTGGCCCACCGCGCACCTCGAGAGGTCCCGCGGCGTGAGCAGCTGGGCGAACGCTGGGCCGTCGGGTCCCCCGATCTCCAGGCAGCGCTCGACCGAGACGTCCCACAGGGTGACGTCGTTCAACAGCGCATCGAACTCGGCCTCGAAGGTGTCGAAGCGGATGGGGAAGTACATGTGGTTGTAGACGGTGAACCCCTTGGGGTCGTACTTCTGCGTCGCCTCGAAGTACGGGGTCCGGCGGTTGCGCGCCCCACGCTGGACCTGGGACATGTCGAACGCCATCGAACGATCCTCCTTCGCCGGTGAGCGGTCAGGAAACGGCGGCCGAGGTCGGCGCGCTGGCAGGCGCGGCGATCCCGCCCTCCAGGTAGCCCCGGGCCACCATGGCCATGAACGCGTGGACCTCGTCCTCACCCTCCGCGAACGGGCCCTGCCGCCGGCCCCGGGAGGCCAACCCGCGCTGAACCGATTCGCACGCCGCCCAGTCCTCCCGATTGGTGATGTCCCAGAACTCCGCGGCGTAGGCCGGGTCGAAGCCCTCGCGCTCCCTGGCTTCCGGAGGGAACAGCCACATGCACTCCACGAAGGTCTCTCCCGTGCCGAGCGGCTCGAGCCGGTGAGCCATCACGTAGTCGGGGTGCAGGCTGATCAACAGGTTCGGGAACAGGCCGAAGTAGTAGACCTCTCGCCGCTGCTTCGCGTCGAGTCCGCGGATGGGCACTCCTCCGCTCGCACCGGAGAGTGACATGGTCTCCGCGTGGTCCTCGAGCTCCATCGAGCCCCCCACCCAACATCCGGTGGGCGAGAAGCTCTCGCCGCTGCGCGTGGGGGTGACCTTGCAGAGCGCGGGATGGATGCTCGGACAGTGGTAGCACTCGTGGTAGTTCTCGATGATGCCCTTCCAATTGGCCCGAACCACGTACTCGTGTCGTTCCGCCGCGAACAGGCGCTGGGGCTCCCAGGGACCCAGGAGCCCGTCGAGGTTTCCAACGTGGTCGATGAAGTCCGGAGCGACGCCCGAGGCGTCCACGAAGATCCATCCGTGCCACTCGGCCACCCGGACCTGGACCAGCGGGTAGTCGGCCTTGTCGAACCCGGGAGCTTCCCCGAACCGGGGTGCCCCGGCCAGCGCACCCTCCAGCGAATACACCCATGCGTGGTACGGACACTTGATGGCGCGGAGGTTGCGGCTGGTGCCCGGCTCCACGAGCTCGTGGCCGCGGTGGCGGCAGACGTTGTAGAACCCCCGGAGATCGCCGGCCCGATCTCGGAGGAGGAGGATCCCCTCCTGGCCGATCCGCACCGCCTTCTGGTCACCCGGCGCGTCGAGGTCGTCGGCCCGGCCGACACAGGTCCAGGATCGCTCGAAGAATCGGTCCTGTTCCCAGGCGAACACCCCGGCCGACAGGTAGGCCTCGGCGGGGAGCGTCCGGCTGGCCCCGGGGGCGCGCGCCAACACCGCCTGGAGCTTCGAGGCCTCGATCGGCGCGGCCGGGTAAGTCACGGGATCCTCCAAACCGGGATTGAACAGCCGTTCAACATCGTATCGCGGGTGCTCGAGGGCCAGCAAGGACGTCGGGTGACCGGCAAAATGAAGGCGGCTCTTCACGCGAACGACGGATCGACGAACACGGGCGCCCCCCCGACCATGGTCAGCTGCACCTTGGCGTCGGCCAGTTCGTCGAGCGACAGGTCGAACAGGTTCCGGTCCACCACGACCAGGTCCGCTTCCTTGCCCACCTCGATCGAGCCCGACACGTCGTCCAGGTGGTTCACGTACGCCGACCCCATGGTGAAGGCATGGATGGCCGTGGCCAGGTCGATGCGCTCGTCCGGGAGGAAGGTTTCCTTGGTCGCTCGTTCGCCGGCCACGTCCGCAAACCGAGGCGACACTTTGCGGTGGACGGCGACGGCCATCTCCCACATCGGGTTGGGGCTCGACACGGACAAGTCGCTCCCGAAGGCGAGCCTGGCCCCCGAACGTACCAGGCTGGCGAAGGGATACTGCCACCCGCTCCGCTCCGGGCCCAGGAACGGGATCGTGAGGTCCACCATCTGGCCATCGAGCGTCGCCCACAGCGGCTGGGCGTTCGCCACCACCGCGAGCTGATGGAACCGAGGGATGTCGTCCGGATGGACCACC
>DASSSA010000121.1:0-21068 GCA_035701505.1 Actinomycetota bacterium | reverse complement strand
CGACGTCCTCGAGAGCGCGGCGTGCCTCCGGGATCGCTGCCATCAGCGGGATACCGGTCTCCTCGGTCGCGATGTGCGGGCCGGCGCCCGTCCCGCCTTCGGCTCCGTCGAGGTAGATGATGTCCGGCCCGCACTTCGCCGCCATGCGCACGTCGTCGTAGACGCGCGAGGCGCCGAGCTTGAGCTGGATCGGGATCTGGTAATCGGTCGCCTCGCGGATCTCCTGGATCTTCAGCGAGAGGTCGTCCGGGCCGAGCCAGTCCGGATGGCGTGCCGGGGAGCGCTGGTCGATGCCGGCCGGGAGCGAGCGCATCTCGGCCACCTGCTCGGTCACCTTCTGGCCCATCAGGTGGCCGCCGAGCCCGACCTTGCAGCCCTGTCCGATGAAGAACTCGCACGCGTCGGCCAGCATCAAATGGTGGGGGTTGAAGCCGTACCTGCTCTGGATATTCTGGTAGTACCACTTGATCGAGAGGTCCCGCTCGGGCGGGATCATCCCGCCCTCGCCGGAACAGGTCGCGGTCCCCGCCATCGAGGCGCCCTTGGCCAGCGCCATCTTCGCCTCGAGCGAGAGCGCGCCGAAACTCATCCCCGTGATGTAGACCGGGATGTCGAGCTCGATCGGGTACTTGGCGAATCTGGCCCCGAGCACGGTCTTGGTCTCGCACTTCTCCCGGTAGCCCTCGATCACGAACCGGGTGAGCGTTCCGGGGAGGAACATCAGCTCGTCCCAGTGCGGGATCGGCTTGAAGAGGGAGAACCCGCGCATCCGGTACCGGCCGAGCTCAGCCTTCACGTGGATGTCATTGATGACATCCGGAGTGAAGATCCTGCTGCGGCCGAGGACGTTCCGCTGGGAGGACACGTCTTCCGCTGGCACTTTCTCCTCCCCTAGTGGATAACGAGCTTCTTCTCGGAAGGCTCGAGGTTGTCGTAGTTGTAGAGCATCTTGCCGCAGACGAACTTCTGAAACGAGTCGGGCTTGGGGAGACCGTAGATCGCGAACTTGCGGTCGATCAGCTCGGTGTCGGCATCGGTCCACTCGCTCGGGACGCAGTCGATGCCGAGAGACTTCACTGTTCCCCCAACGTAGATCGCGCCGTCGTACATCGAGTCGCCGAGGCCGGGCCCGACGTTCCCGCAGATGATCTGGCGGCCCCGCTGCATCATGAACGCTGTCATCGCCCCGGCGTCCCCGCCGACGATGACCGTGCCGCCCTTCTGGTCGATGCCGGTGCGGGCGCCCACACTTCCCTTCACGACGAGGTCGCCGCCGCGGATGGCCGCGCCCGTGAGGGATCCGGCGTTCTTCTCGATGACGACGACGCCCGACATCATGTTCTCGCAGACCGACCAGCCGACGCGACCGGTGACCGTGACTTCGGGGCCGTCGATCAGGCCGAGGCCGAAGTATCCAAGGCTCCCTTCGAACCGCAGCTTGGACCGCTGAAGGATCCCGACGCCGAGCGAGTGCTTCGCGCCGGGGTTCAGGATGGTGACGTCCCGCACGCCCAGTTCGTAGATGAGCCAACGGAGCTCCAAGTTGATCTGGCGCGTTGTGAGCTTCGCGGCGTCGAAGGTCGCTCTGTCCCCATCGATCTCGGACACCCTCGGCACCTCGGCGTGCGGCTCAGCGAGGCCGCGCGCGTCGTAGGTGATCCGCCGTTCCCCCCCACCCCCTACCTGCTCCATACCAGCACCTGCCTCTCGTACGGATCGTAGGTGTCGATCTCGTGATCGATGATGGCCCGGATCGCGATCTCCTCTGAAGCCATCGCGACGAGCTCGTCCGATTCGTACAAAACGAGGGGCTTCGCGGCCATCTCGTCCTTCGCCACGCCCAGCGCGTCCTTCGTGACGGCCATGTAGGTGAACACGCCGTCGAGTTCGTCGAGGCTCTGCTGCATCGCGTCCTCGAGGGACTTCCCATGGGCCATCTTCTCCGCGAGGTAGACAGCGATGATCTCGGAATCGCACTCTGACTGGAACCGGTGGCCCGAGAACTCCAGTCGTCGCTTCCAGTGGAAGTAATTCGTGAGCTGCCCGTTGTGCACCACCGCGACGTCCGAGAACGGATACGCCCAGTAAGGGTGTGCGCCTGAGATGTCAACGTCGGACTCGGTGGCCATGCGGACGTGGCCGATCGCATGCGTGCCGGTAAACCCGGACAGCCCGTAGAGGCTGGACACATCATTCGCGTCGCCCAAGTCCTTCACGATCTCCAGGGAATGGCCAAGGGACAGCACTTCACAGCTGGGCACGTCCTCGATGTAGTCGGCCAGGGCCTTCAGATCCCCTTCGTAGCGGACGGTCGCCCGGTATGCGTACTCTGTCTCGCTCTCGACCTTCTCGATCGTTGCTCCGATCTTGGCGAGCCGTGACTCGACCTCGAGCCGGTGGCGCTCGAGCCGCTCGCGGTACTCGAAGTCGCGGGGGTCGTTCGCGTCGGCCAGCTTGAACCGGATCACGACGAAGTCGGTCGGCGGCCCGAACAACGCGAACCCGCTGGAGTCGGGCCCGCGATGTTTCATGGCCTGGAGCATGCAGGTCATCTCCGTGCCGACGTCGGCCGTGCCATCCCGGTGGATGACGCCTGCGATGCCGCACATGGGAGCCGGTGTGCTCCTTGTCTCTTCGCGGAAACGACCCAAACCGCCGTGCTGGGGGGAATCTTAGCGCTGGGCCACCACCCCTGCACAGGACGTCCGGTGTGCTCGATCCATCGGGGGTGGCGGCGAGCGGAGGCGAGGTCCAATCCCCATTCCGCCACCTCAAGGGAGTGCTTGGTCCGGTCGAACTGGTAACTGCCGTCGTTTGCCTCCTCCCGCACGTCGGCAACCCCATGCCAGGCCGGTGTGTCACCTTCCAGAGACCTGTCGTGCTCATCGAGGCTCTCGCGGCCTCAGATCGTGCGAAAGAACTCATGGAAGTCAGGCGGCGTCAGTCGTGTTCCGCGATGCCCCGCACGTAGACTTGCACGCTGTCTCCGTGCGCGAAGGCATGCCCGAATTGAGAGCCAGGCTTGCCGGGAGCGTCTCCGAAAGGGCTACCAATACGCCCGATCGTCGCGCCTCATGTGAGGTGGTCTATCGGTCTCGATCGCAACGTGTCAGGGACTACGCTCGCGTCAGGGAGTGCGCCTGTCTGCAGCGGGCTTGGCGACACAGGAGTGGAGAGAGCGGTAGCCATGCGGCACGTTGACTTCGCCGTCGTGGGCGGAGGAATCGTTGGACTCTCGGTGGCACGAGCGTTATTGAGCGCCGACCAACGGCTTCAGATAACGGTGCTCGAGAAGGAGAGCAGTCTAGCGGTTCACCAGAGTGGCCGGAACTCCGGTGTCCTTCACACCGGGATCTACTACCGACCGGGCTCGTGGAGGTCTCGGGTGGCCGCCGCAGGACGGCGCTCAATGGACACGTTCTGCGAGGACAACGGCGTCGCGTTCGAGATCTGCGGGAAGGTCATTGTAGCCTGCGAGGACTCCGAACGCCCTCGCCTCGTGGGTCTCGCCGAACGAGCGAGGGAGAACGGTGTCCGGGCCCTGTTTGTCGGGCCGGAGCAGCTACGAGAACTGGAGCCTCATGCTTCGGGCATCGCTGCGCTCCACGTCCCGGAGGCGGGGATCGTCGACTTCCCCGCCGTCTGTCGGGCGCTCGCCGACCTGGTCGAGAGGGCTGGAGTCGAGATCCGTATGTCCTGCGAGGTCAAGGAACTCGTCGGGACACCCTCGGCGGTAGTGGCAGAGTCCACTCGGGGGCCGATCGAGGCCCGAGTCGTGGTGAACTGCGCCGGCCTCCAGTCGGATCGATTGATGACGCGGCCGAGAAGACGAGGCCAGGGGGTCATGATCGTTCCATTTCGTGGCGAGTACTACGAGCTCGCTGGCAAGCCTGATCTCGTCCGCAATCTCATCTACCCGTTGCCCGATCAACGGATGCCGTTCCTCGGCGTTCACCTGACGCGCTCGATTGACGGGTCGGTTCTCGCAGGCCCCAACGCAGTCTTGGCTCTTGCGCGCGAGGGTTACGCGTGGAGCGACGTGGACCCACGTGAGCTTTGGGAGCTCGTCGCCTTCCCACATTTCCGACGGTTGGCGGCGCGACACTGGCAGACCGGACTCCACGAAGTTGTTCGGTCGCTCAGCAAACGAGCCTTCCTCGGCTCGGTGCAACGTCTTGTGCCCGAGGTTCATGGATCAGACTTGGTTCGAGCACACTCCGGAGTACGGGCGCAGGCGGTCCGCGCCGATGGCACCCTCGTAGACGACTTCGTAATCGCCATGACCGGTCGAAATGTGACCGTCTTGAGCGCTCCCTCTCCAGCCGCCACGGCCTCGCTGGTCATTGGAGAACAGATCGCTTCACGCGCGACCGCCCTTCTGTAGGCCGTCGCGGGTCGCGGGTATCATTCCGCGGAGAAGGATCCAGGAGGACGAAGTATGAGCAGGCCACTCCCGATCACGGCGGTCCAAGCCGCTCCCGTGGCGTACGACGTCACGGCGACCTCTCAGAAGTTCGAGACTGAGCTCACCGCGCTCAAGGCCTCGTTCCCGCGGACGCGCCTGTTCGTTTTCCCCGAGCTGTACCTGTCTGCGATCCACGGGATGGCGACGACGCCGCCGAAGGGCTACGACGCCTCCGTCGCCGAACCGATCCCCGGACCGCTGACGGACCGGCTGTGCAAGCTCGCCGAGAAGCTCGACGTGTGGCTCGTCCCCGGATCGATCTACGAGAAGGGGGATGGCGGAGAGCTGTATAACACTGCGCTCGCGATCTCCCCGTCGGGTGACATCGTCGCGAAGTACCGAAAGATCTTCCCTTGGCAGCCGTGGGAGCAGACCAGCCACGGCAACGAGTTCGTCGTGTTCGACCTCGAGGACATCGGTCGGGCCGGATTGATGATCTGCTACGACGGCTGGTTCCCGGAGGTTTCGCGTCACCTGGCCTGGAAGGGCGCCGAAGTGATCCTGCAACCGACCGCGACCGCGACCGCGGACCGCGACCAGGAGCTCGTTCTCGCGCGCGCCAACGCGATCGTCAATCAGGTGTACGTCGTAAACCCGAACATGGGCGGTCGCCCCGGGCCTGGACGCAGCATCATCGTCGACCCGGAGGGTCGTGCCCTGCAGGTGGGCGGCGACGGTGAAGAATACTTGACCGAGGTGCTCGACCTCGACAACGTTCGCAAGGTTCGCGAGTTCGGCTCGGTCGGGCTCAACCGGATGTGGGACCAGCTCGACCGCGAGGGCCCCGAGATCGACCTCCCGATGTACGGCGGGAGTTTCCAGCCTCGTCCGAAACCTCCGGGGTGAGCTCGACCGCCCCGAGCCTGCGCTGCCCCGTCGGGCTTCGGGTTGAGGAGCCTAGGGGCAGTACCAGGTCACTTCCAATTCGGGATGAACCCCCCGGTGGGGAGGAGCATGCCGTCTGGTACTCATCCCGGGATCCCAATCCGGCGCCGTGACTGCCGACCGCTGGGACAACCCGGTCCGTTGGTCAGTGAGAGACGGCGGCCGCCGCGAGCTCTGAGACGAGCCGACGATCCCAGAACCTGGAGAGGGCGAAGGGCTCGATGAGTTCGGGGGTTCGTCCCGTTGCGACCAGCTCGGCCATACAGACGCCAGAGATGGGCGCGGCCTTAAACCCATAGGTTCCCCAACCGCAGTCGAGGTAGAAGCCCTCCACCTCCGTTGTCCCCATGATCGGGCTGTAGTCGGGCGTCAAGTCACAGAGGCCTCCCCAGGCCCGAAGCACTCGAACCGAGTTCAGGATGGGGAGCAGTTCGAGCGTATCCGCGGCGGTCTTCTCCAGGAACGGAAGTGTCGATCGCTGGCTGTAGGTCGTGTACGGCTCGATCTCCGACCCGATGAGAACTTCCCCTCTGTCGGTCTGACTGATGTACACATGAAGTCCTGCCGACACGATGATGACGTGGAGGAACGGCTTGAGCGGCTCGGTCACGAACGCCTGCAGCACGTGCGTGGTGATGGGTAGCTCGACGCCGGCCATGCCGGCAACGACGCTCGACCAACCGGCCACACACGCCGCAACGGTGGGGGTGGAGATATCACCCCGATCGGTCCGCACGCCCGTCACCTTGTTCCCGTCCCGGAGGATACCGGTGACCTCGGTGTACGGGTGGATGTGGACGCCCAGCCGATCCGCTGCACGTGCGTATGCCCAGACGACGGCGTCGTGGCGGATCACCCCGCCTGGCGGGTGATACAGGGCGGCCTGGATCGGCATGGCCGGCCGATCGGAGAGGTCGAGCTCCGGGCAGAGCTTCGCGATCTCGTCGGGGTCGATCACGCGACTGTCGACGCCGAGCAAACGATTCACCTCGGCGCGCTCCGTCATGACGATGACGGCCCTGTCGCTGTGTGCGAGCGTGAGGTGTCCCTGTTGCGAGAATAGGAGGTTGTAGTCGAGCTCCTGGCCCAGGCGCTCGTACAACCGCAAGCTCTCTCGATAGAAGGCGACCCCCTGCGGAGTGCGATAGTTGGCGCGGATGATCGTGGTGTTCCGTCCACTGCCTCCGCTCCCGATGTAGCTCTTCTCGAGGACGGCGACGTTCCTCACGCCTCGCTTGGCGAGCTCGTATGCAGTCGCAAGTCCGTGGACCCCACCCCCGACGATCACCACGTCATAGGTGGACTGCAGGTCGTGGCGGCGCCACATCCTCCATGGCCTGAAGTACCGGACGAGCACCTCACCACCACCCTTCGGCCCGCAGTGCCTCCCATCCGGCGGGTCGGGCTTCGAGCCGCCGGCCCGCTTCCAGCAGGGTCTCCCAGGCGTACCGTCCGAACTCGGAGCCGACGTATAGCTCGATAGCGTCGTCGAGCGTGTCGCGGCGCAGGACGATCGCGGCGATCTCGGCCACCCTGGTGGCTGCGCACGTGCCTGGTTCGAGCATGGAGAGGTCGAAGCCGGTCAGCCGGGCTAGCAAGTCGATCCTCCTGGGACCGAGTAACCCAAACCCGGAGTACAGGCTCGTGACGTCGGTGACCATGGTGACCTCGGGCTTCGAGACCGATTCCACCGAGGAGAACCAGGACTCGGTGGATCCGGCCTCGCAGAGCGTGAGGGCCCAATCGTGGCTGAGCCGCAGGATCAGCGCCGGCTCGGCGCCGTCGGCCGACATCAGCCGGCCGGTCTCCAGACTGTGGCTGGGAGTGAGGCTGGCGAGCGCCGGATCGATCTCCCCCCGAAGGTCGATCTTCCCGCGAGCCGTGATGTCGGCGATCGCGAGGCCGGTGTGGATCGCCCGGCGTTCTTCATCGACGGACCCGTACGAAACCGGGATCTCCCACCCGGCTTCCCGCATGAAATGGGCCCCGAGGAGCTCCTGTAGACGGTGCGTCGGTGAGCGCTTCACCGGGTCATGCTGATGGCTGTCCGTCCCTCGCGCGGGTCCGACACGCTGGTTCATGACCGCAGCCTCGTTCCATCGGGATCGTAGAAGGGCCGCGTTGCCACCCGCGCACGCGCAAGTCGGCCGTCGAACCCGATCTCCACCTGCCGGCCTTCGGCCGCCTGTTCGGCAGGCACCCATCCCATCCCCACGATGGCTCCCACCATCCCGCTCCACCTGCTGGAGGTCAGCCGCCCGACGGCCCGCCCGTCCTCCACGATTGCAGCGCCCTCGGGAGGAACGACGTTCCCTTCGATGAGCAGGCCCACCAGACGCTCGACCGGATCCATGGCCTGGATGCCGATGAGCGCTCGACGGCCCAGGAAATCGGGCTTCTCCAACTTCGCGATCCACGGTATGCCGGTGCCGAAGGGATCAGACAGCGCATCGGTGTCCTGGCCGACCAAGATGTGCTGCTTCTCGAGGCGAAGGATCCGCTGCGCCTCGAGGCCGAACGGAATGATCCCGAACTCCTCTCCCGCCTCCAGGAACCGATCCCAGAGGTACTCGCCGTAGACACTCGGGAAGTGGATCTCGTAACTCAGCTCCCCGACGAAGCCGAGCCGGAGCACGATGCAGGGAACTCCGGCGACGTCGGCGCGGGCCGACGCGAGGTATGGCAGCTCTTCGGGGGAGACGTCCAGGTTCGTCAGCCGTTGCATGACCTCCCGCGACCTCGGTCCGGCCAGATTGACCGCACCGAAGGCGGCGGTCACGTTCAGGACCTGAGCGGCGAGGCCCCAGTCCGCCAGCCACCAGGTGATCCAGCGATCCATGGCTTCGGTACCACCGGTGGTGACCGTTACGAAGAACTCGTCTTCAGCCAACCTGCATACCGTGCCGTCGTCGAGGATCACCCCCTGTTCGTTGAGCATCACGCCGTACCGAAGCCGACCGACCTTCAGGTCGGAGAGGCGGTTGGGGTACAGGCGCTCGAGGAACTCGACGGCTTGGGGACCCTGCACCTTGAGCTTCCCGAGCGTGCTCACGTCGATCAGGCCGACACGCTCGTGCACGGCCCGGCACTCGCTCTGCGGATCGCGGTAATGGTGGGGCCGTCGCCAATCGCCCGCCCACATGAACTCCGCGTCGGCGTCGACGTGGCGGTCGTGGATGGAGGTCTGCTTCATCGGTTGGAGCCGGTTGCCCCCAAGAAGGCCGAGAGGAACCGGTGCCCATGGTGGACGAGCGGTCGTGAAGCCGGTCTCGGCCACGGTCCGCCCGGTAACGTGTGCGCACAGCCGGCTCGAGCTGGTCAAGCACGCCTTCCCTTGGCACGGGCCCATGGAGAGCGTGGTGTAACGCTTGAGGAGCTCGATGGAATCGAACCCCTCCTTCACCGATTTGGCCAACTCCTTGCTCGTGACGTCCATGCAGAAGCACGCGAACTGCTTGCCGGCGCCTTCGCCCACCAGGGGTGGCATCGTGATGGGCTGCCGTCCGGTCCAATCCACCGAATGAAGCGCCTGCATCCGCCCGCGGGCTTGTGGATCGGCCGCACCGAGTGCTGTCGCGGCCTCGAGCCCCGCAAGACGTCCCTGTGCCACGACCTCAGGTAGCGAACGGCCCCCAGTGACGTGTCCGGCAACGCCTATCCCCTCCGGCAGTCTGGTGGGCAGCCACGCCTGGGCCCGTTCGTCGAACGAGAACCCCGCGCCTGCCTGGGCGATGAGACCGGTGGCTGGAGCCAACAGCCCGCCGAGGACGACCAGGTCGCACTCCAGCCGTCCCGCAGTCCCGTCCGTACGACGGTACGAGATGGCCCTGACCCGCCCTCTCCCGTGGGCCGCCGTGACGGTAGCGCTTTCGATGATCGCACCGGCCGCCAGCACATCCCGGACTTCGGGAGCCTGCCGTTCGAGTTCACCGCGATCGCCCAAGGCGGTGACCGTCGCGCCAGCCCGGACAAGGGCAGCGGCCGTCCGGTAGGCCTCCGGTCCATAGGCGATCACGACGGCACGCCGTCCGGGGAGCACGCCGAACCGGTGAAAGAGCCGGTCGACTGCGCCCGACAGCATGATCCCGGGCAGGTCGTTGTTGGGGAAGACCGCCGGCTGCTCCAGCGCCCCGGTGGCAAAGATCGTCCGCTTTGGATGGATCCGGTACAGGCGTTCAGGGTCGAACGCTACGGCGATACCCCCCTCGAACACCCCGAACACCGTCGTGGATTCAAGGACCTGCACGCCGGCCTCTCGAGTATCCTCCGCCAGTCCTCGAGCGACCTCGTACCCGGGGGCCTTCGGCCCATCGCTCTCGGTCGTCACCGGATCGACCACCGAGAGGAGATGGCCACCGAGTTCGGATCCGCCGTCGACCAAGACGGTCCGGGCGCCGGCGAGGGCGGCCTCGAGTGCTGCCGAGAGGCCGGCGGGACCGCCCCCGACAACGAGGACGTCGGGGGAGAGATGCACCTTCTCTCGGTGGATGTGCTCTTCGACTCGAGGGACGTTCCCCAGACCCGCGGCCCGCCGGATGATCGGTTCGACCATCGGCCACAGGAACCTCGGTCGGTGGAAGAGCTTGTAGTAGAAGCCGGGGGGCATCAGGAACGAGACCCGGTCGAGGACGGCAAGCAGGTCTCTTTCGACCGATGGCCAGGCGTGCTGGCGCCGTACCCGCATGCCGGGTTGGACCGGCTGGACGCAGGCTCGCACGTTGGGGATGCCGTCGACCGAGATGAGGCAGTTCGGGCAGGCCCCGGTCATGCAGAAGAGGCCGCGCGACCGGTGGTACTTGAACGATCGAGTGATGGCGCCGATGCCGGAGGCCGCCATGGCTGAGCCGATCGTGTCTCCTTCGAAGGCTTCGATGCGCCGGCCGTCCACCCGGAAGGTCGTCCGCTTACGGCGGTTCAGTGCCTCCGCTGGTCCCGCAACAACCCTCGCACCCTTCACGTCTACGATCTCGGACGATCTAGCGGGAGGTAAGTGATGCGAACCACATTGTCTCGAGTATCACGTTCGGCCAGGAACCAGTGCCTGCAGCCGTCGCGGTGAAACCACCATTCGATGTTGGTTCCCGCCACGTTTCGCCGGAAGAACAGGTAGCGGGCGAGATCGCGTTCGTCGGCGTCCGGGGGAGGGCGCCTGCTCGACTCCCCACCGAAGCTGAACTCCTCGGCCTCTCTGACCCCGCATTCGGGGCAAGGGATCTCGAAGGTCATACCTGTGCGCGTCCCGACGCTTCGCGAGGGTGGGCCGGCGAGGATCCGTTCGGTCCGGGGCCGAGGATCTCGGCCACCCGCCGGGCGATGGCCTCCGGCGTGAGCACGAAATCCGTACCCGCCAGCGGAATCCCGGTGATCATCGCGGCCTCGAGTGTCAGAGCTCGCATGTCCTCGGCCTCCAGGTGGTGGACGTTGCTCTTGCCACAGGCCCTGGCCATCATCTGCATCTCCATGGTCATGGACTGGATGAAGTTGAAGACCCGATCCGCGGCCTCGTTGAGGACGAGGCGTTTCTCGAGCTCAGGGTCCTGTGTCGTGATGCCGACGGGGCACCGCCCCGTATGGCAGTGGTGGCAGTACCCGGGCTCGACGCCGAGCTTCCGATAGTCCTCGACGTAGAGCGGCGCGTTGCAGTTAAGGGCGATGAGCGCCGCCGTGCCGATCGACACAGCATCCGCGCCCAGTGCAAGGGCCTTTGCCGCGTCGACGCCGTTCTTGATCCCCCCGGAGACGATGATCTGAACCTCGCCGAGCATCCGCTCTTGCTCGAGGGCCCGGACCGCCTCGCAGAGGGCGCTCATCGTCGGGATCCCCGTGTGGTCGAGAAGCACCTCCGGCGATGCCCCGGTGGCTCCCTCCAGCCCGTCGATGACCAGGACGTCGGCTCCCGCCTTCACGGCGAGCTTGACGTCGTCCGAAACCCGGCTTGCACCCATCTTCACGTAGATCGGGACCCGCCAGTCGGTCGCCTCCCGGAGCTCCTCGATCTTGAGCTGGAGATCGTCGGGCCCGATGAAGTCCGGATGGCGCACGGGGCTCCGCTGGTCCACGCCAACCGGCAGTGTGCGCTGCTCCGCGATGACCTGCGAGACCTTTGACCCGAGGAGGACACCACCCGTCCCCGGCTTCGCGCCCTGGCCCACGACGACCTCGATGGCTTGTGCCAGCTTCAGGTGGTCGGGGTTGAAGCCGTAGCGAGAAGGCAGAACCTGGTAGACCATGATGTCCACAGCATCGCGTTCCTCCTGGCACATCCCGCCATCGCCGGTCGTCGTAGAGATGCCGAGCCGGCGGGCGGCGGTGCCGAGGGCCGATTTGGCGGTCTTGGACAGGGCCCCGTAGGACATCCCGGTGATCGTGATTGGCCGGTCGAGAACCACTGGATTCTCCGCGAACCGTGTTCCGAGGACCGTCTTCGTCTCGCATTTCTCCCGGTACCCCTCCAGAGGGACACGCGAGAGCGTGCAGGGGACGAACACGAGATCGTCGACGCAAGGCACCTTGCGATGGGTGGAGAACCCCTGCATCCGGTATCGACCGAGCTGGGCCTTCATCTGGATGTCCTGGACGACCTCAGGGCTCCAGATGCGCGATGGGCGCAGTTGCCCGCTCTCGGTGTTGTCCTGTTCCTCAGTGAGGGTCATCGTTCCGCCCCTAGAGCGCGTCCTTCCACAGCTCCGGCTCTTTCGTCGAGAAGTTCCACAGCTTTCGCCCGGACTGGACTTTCGTGAAGTCGATGGACTCGGCATCAATACCGAACTGATTCAGCGTCTCTCGAAGGAACAGCCGATCCTCGTCCGTCACGTCGCGGACCTCGGCGTCGGCACCGAAGGCGGCGACCTTCCCCCCCACGTAGATGGAGCCATCGTACATCGAGTCGCCCAGGCCCTCAGCGGCATCGCCGCAGATGACCATGTTGCCTCGTTGCATCATGAAGCCGGACATGTAGCCGACGCTCCCCCCCACGACGAGGGTGCCACCCTTCATGGAGATGCCGGCCCGGGCCCCGCTGTCCCTCTCTACGTAGACGAGGCCGCCACGGATCGACGCCGCGGCGCCCGACCCCGCGTGCCCGAAGACCTCGACGCGTCCATCCATCTGGCACTCTGCCAGGCCCCACCCGCAGTTGCCATGCACGGCGACATGAGGGCCATAGTTCATCCCTGCCGCGTACCACCCCACCGGCCCCTCGAGCAGGATCCTTACGTCGGCTTTGAGAGCAACTGCGAGAGAGTGGTGCCCTGCTGGGTTCAGCACCTGGACGTCCCTCGCGCCTTCCCGGATATGCCGCTTGATGGCGGCGTTGACCGCCCGAGTGGATGACCCTTCGCAGTCGACAGTGGCCGCACCGGCGGTCACCTGAGCCACCACCGCACCTCCTTAGCTTGTAGCTCCCTTGGGATGAGCGTCGGCTCGTTGAACACGGCCCGGACCGCGATCTCCTCCGAAGCCAGAACAACCTTCTCGTCGTCCTCGGCGTACAGAAGCGGTTTCGTCGCGAACTGGTCGCGGGCGAGGCCGATGCCCTTCTCGGTAGAGATCAGGTAGGCGAATGTCCCATCGAGGTCACTCACAGAGGCGCGGAGCGCGTCATCCAAGGACTCCCCACCCTCAACACGGTCGGCGATATACACCGCGATGACCTCGGAGTCGTTCTGCGTGGAGAACCGGTGGCCCTTCATCTCCAGCCGGCGGCGGAGCTTGTGGTAGTTGGTGATCTGGCCGTTGTGCACGACCGCGATATCGGGGAACGGCCGCGCCCAGAACGGATGGGAATGGGCGATGTCGACTCGGCTCTCCGTCGCCATCCGGGTATGACCGATCCCGTGGCTTCCGACGAATCCGCGGACCCGATGAGCCACGTCGATCTCGTTGGCCGATCCGAGGTCCTTGACGATCTCCATGGACCGACCCACTGAGAACACACGGACTCCAGGTACGCGCTCCTCGACCCAATCAGCCAACTTCCCCTCCCCGTCCGAACCGACGAGGAGCCGCGCCGACCGGTCCGTCCGGACACATTCCTTCACAGGGACGAGGTCCTGAGCCGCGGCCACAACGGCTTCGGCGGCAGCGTCTAGGTCGGATCGGTCGAGATCCACTCGAACGACCAGCGCTTCATCGAATGGCGGGCCGTAGAGAGCGAAACCGGTCGAATCCGGTCCTCGTCCGAACAGGGTGTCGCACATGCCCACCATGACGTCACCCACTGGACCCGTAACGCCTTCGCCCTTATAGAAGATCCCGACGACGCCGCACACCTCGAACCTCCCTCTGGTCGACCGCCGGCCAACGGAGTGGAGTCCTGGCATGAAGTTACGCCGCCCGGACTGGCCTGGCCAGGTCAGGTTGTGGTCCTTCTCGGCAGCTCAACGTGGAGGATATGCACATACACGCGACCGGCCACACCACCATTGGTGGTCGCCATTGACGGCGCGGCGGGCGGAGGCGTAGGGTTCCCACACATGTCCGGACCGGCAAGGGTCGGGGCATGCCTCAGCGGACCGGACGTGACCGGGTGAAAGCCGAAGGCGACCCATCGACGGGCCTGGGGCGATCCTCAGCTCGGAGGGCTTTGACCGCGATCCGACGCGTCCCGGACGAGCGCGCCTACCTCTACCAGATCATCCAGACCATCGGCTCGGGCCCCGACCTCCAGACGATCCTCCGGGGGGTCGTGGATCTGGTGACCGAGGCCACCGCCTGCCATGCGTGCTTCATCTATCTCGTCCGAGACGGCTCCCTCGTTCTGCGGGCGGCCTCCAAGGTATACGCGCACCAGGAGGGCAAGGTCAGGATCCCCATCGGCGAAGGGCTGACGGGTTGGGTGGCGGAAGCGCGTCGCTCCGCCTTCATCCGGGAGAAGGCGCTCGAGGATCCGCGGGTGCGAGTGGCCTATTTCCCTGAGCTCGATGAAGAGCG
Organism: Actinomycetota bacterium; assembly: GCA_035701505.1. GTDB lineage: Bacteria > Actinomycetota > UBA4738 > UBA4738 > HRBIN12 > AC-69. Next base: position 6,787 of record DASSSA010000121.1, on the reverse strand, counting down.
GTTCCAGTCGCTCGTATCGGTTCCGATCTTCGCTCGGGCGGGAAACGTGATCGGGGTCATCACGCTTCATGCCGAAGCTCCGCACGAGTTCGCCCAGGCAGACCTGGACCTCCTGGAGCACACTGCATCCTTGATCGCCGGAGCGGCGGAGAACGCCCGCCTCTACGAGGAGGCGACGACCAGGGTTGCATTGCTCACCGATCTTTCCAGGCTCGCCCAGCGGATCGCTGCGGCGACGAACATCGAAGAGGTACTCTCCATCGTCGCGTCGGGAGGTCGGGAACTCCTTTCGGCCGAGCACTGCGAGATCTACCTCCTCGAGCCAGGTGACCGCCTGTCCTTGCGCGCTTCCAGCCCCGAGCGATCCCTGCGCCGGGTCCTTGACGCCCGTGGACCCTGGAAGGGCGTCCTGGGATCCAGGGCCGGGGTCGAGGAGGCTCGCCACCTCGGCGGCTTGCTGTGGGGCCAGGACGCGAAGGGCACCGCGCTATTCGTACCGATGGTCGTGGGCGAGGAGCAACTTGGGACCATCGCAGCGATGATCCCGGCGCTTGCGGCCGACGCGGAGAGCGTCCTCGCCGCCGTCGCGTCGCACGCGGCGGTTGCCATCAAGCAGCACCAGTTGATCGAGTGGTTGAGGGAGAAGAACCTCCGCAAGGACTTCTTCGAAGCGCTCGCCCGGGGCGGGGCGACCTCCCAACAGCTCGCAGGACAAGCGTCGCGGCTGGGGTGCGATCTCGGTGCGCCTCAGGTCGTCCTGCATCTGGTCTCCTGGGAAGGGACGTCGGCGAAGAGGCGGGGGCCCAGCGCGGCCCCCCGAACCCGACCCCCCACCCCGTCCTGGCGGGATCTCGCCGAGCGAGTGGAGTCGGAGATCAAGGCGCGATATTCGCGGTGCCTGTTCGACCACGGGGAGCGATCGGTCCGGGCGCTCATCCCAATCGGCGAAGAAGGAATCCATGAGCTGGCGGGGCTGATCCGAAGCGGGATTCTCCACCGGGTCGGGGAACAGCCGGCTCCCATCTCGGTGGGCATCTCGAACGTATGCCACGGTGCGGCTTCGTTCCGACATGGTTTCGAAGAGGCTGCGGCGGCAGCGGAGGTCGGGGCCTTGATCCGCGGTGGGCCGGGAATCTCGACCTACGAAGACCTCGGCCCCTATAAGTATGTGTTGCTATCCGAGAAGACCGTACGGGACCACTACCAACAAACCCTCGAGCGGCTGATGGAGTACGACGGGAAGCGTGACGCCCGATTGCTCGACACACTGGAGACCTTCCTCGATCGCAGGGGTAACATCATGGGAACCTCCAGGGCGCTCTACATCCACCCGAACACGCTTCGTCAACGGCTGGCTCGTGTCGAGCAAGTGGCCGAGCTCGATCTCAACCAGGTGGATTGGTTGTCGCTCGCTATCGCGATCAAGGTCGTCAAGCTCCGGTCGATGCGCAATTCGGCGGGAGCAGATGGGGGGGAGGGTTAATGGCTGATCGTCCGCGTACGGTGGAGGACGTAAGGAAGGCCGTCGATAAGGCGGGCATCGAGTTCTTGTTCACCCAGTTCGTCGAGATGTTCGGCAAGCCAAACGGGAAGCTCGTGCCCGCTGCCCACCTCGAGGATGTCTTCGCCGACGGAGCGGGGTTCGCCGGGTTCGCCGCCGGTGAGATCGGGCAGGGACCGCACAGTCCGGACATTGCCGCCATGCCCGACCCAGCGAGCTTCACGCCGGTTCCCTGGCAGCCCAACCTGGCCCGATTTGCCTGTGACGTGTACGTCGAAGGGAAGCCCTGGCCCTACTGTCCGCGAACGATCCTGAAGCGCCAGATGGAGAAGGCCCGAAGTAAGGGCTACGTGTTCAAGATGGGCATGGAGGCGGAGTTCTTCCTTGTCCGGCAGAACGACGGGAAGCTCGAGATCGCGGACCCCCTCGATGTTCTCGATCGTCCCTGCTACGACATGAGGGGGCTGACCCGGCAGTTCGACTTCATGAGCACGCTCTCGAGGTACGAGTCGGAACTGGGGTGGGACAATTATGCGAACGACCACGAGGACGCAAACAGCCAGTTCGAGTCCAACTTCGTCTATAGCGACGCTTTGACCACCGCCGATCGAGTCATCTTCTTCCGGTACATGGTTGAGACGATGGCCCAACAACGAGGGTTCCTCGCCACGTTCATGCCGAAACCCTTCCCTCATCTCACCGGAAGCGGCCTCCACGCCCACATGAGCCTGTGGGACGCCGATACCGACACGAACCTCTTCGAGGACCCGAACGACCCCCGCGGCTTCGGGCTCTCCGAGCTCGCCTACCACTGGATCGGCGGATTGCTGAAACATGCGAAGGCGTACATCGCCGTGACCGCCCCGACCGTCAACTCCTACAAGCGTCTCATCGTAGGCGCTCCGACGTCGGGTGCGACCTGGGCCCCCGTCTACGTCACCTACGGAGGCAACAACCGCACCCAGATGATCCGGATTCCGGCCAACGACCGTTGCGAGGATCGCACCATCGACGGGGCCGCCAATCCATACCTCGCGGCGACCGTGGTCCTCGCGGCTGGTCTCGACGGCGTCGAGAACAAGGTCGATCCGGGCGAACCCAACATGGACAACATGTACGAGGTTCCCGAGGAGGACCTGCGGCGGCGCGGGATCGACGTCCTTCCGGGCAACCTCCTTGACGCGACCCGGAACCTGGTGCAGGACGAGGTCCTGCGGGAGGCTCTCGGCCGAGGGGTCGACGAGGACTACATCGACTACTTCGCCGGTGTCAAACAGCGGGAGTGGAAGGAGTACCACGACCGGGTGACCGATTGGGAGGTACACAAGTACCTGTCGCTGTTCTGATGGCTGGCCCAGAAGTGGAGGATCCGGTCAATCCTGCGGCAGAATAGTGGGCGAACAGGACACCCCATGGCGAGGGCCGACCTTGTCCATGCTGGGCTGCAAGCGTAGCCTACGCCCCGGGACTCGGTGACGTTCGAGCAAGGGGGGATCGCGCCATGTCAGAGCCCGGCCAGTTGAGGGTCGACGACTACGTCAAGGGCGAGCTCAGCAAAGAGACGAACTGGTGGGGCGCCTTCGTGGTAGGCCTGGCCGGCACGATCTTGGTCACCGGGGTCACCGCGCCAGTCCTGGCAGGCCTGGGCGGAGCGGCCATCCCGAACTTCATCTTCTGGACCGTCACCGGCTGGCTCCTCTGCATGTTCATCGCCGAGCTCGCTGCGATGCTGCCGGACCGGACCGGCGGTGCTCCTGCATACGCCTACTACGCGTTCAAGGACCGGCTGCCCCGGACCTACCCGCACATCAACGGACTCACCGTTTGGATGTACTGGTTGGGATGGGTGCCGGTCATGGCGGTGAACAACCTGCTGACAGGTTCCTACGTCCCCGTGCTGTTCGGGTTCACTGACAACACGCACAAGATCCAACTGTTCAGCAACAGTTTCCCGGTCTCGTACTTTACGTTGATCGTGGGTGCGGCCATATCGATCGCCCTATTCGTTCCCGCATTCCTCGGGATCCGCATAGGCACGGTGTTCGCGACGATTCTCGGCCTGCTGTCGATGATCCCTCTCACGATCCTTGCGGTCGCTCCCTTCTTCACAGGTGACTTTCACTCGGGTAACCTACAGGACTTCACGATTCCAGGCGGCGGGTCGTTCTTCTCGGGGCACGCCTGGTTCCTGTTCATCCAGTTCTCCGCCCTCCTTACGTGGAACGTGATCGCCATGGAGGCGGCTGCCTGTTACATCGGTGAAACCCGAAACCCAGATCGTGACGCGCCCATCGCCATGAACCTCGAAGGCGGGTACGGCGTGTTCATTTACACGGTGCTTCCGCTGGCCGTGCTGGGCGTCGTCGGCTATAGGTTCATCGCAAGCTCGCTGGACATCAACGGGATCCTGGCCCAGTACGCAAAGATCACGCTGAACTTTGGGGGTGTCGACAAGATCGTCACCGCCGCGGTGATCATCGCGCTCCTGCTTTCCAGCCTGAACGCGATCATGGGCTGCGCACGTTCCCTGTACATGATGGCCCTGGACGGCCAGGCCCCCCGTATCTTCGGCCACGTGAACAAGCACAACGTGCCCGACGTGTCGATGGGCCTGAACGTCGTCATCAACATCCTCCTTCTCTTGGTGGGAACTCCCGGGAGCATCTACGTGCTGTCGAACGTCGGCTATGTGGGCTCCTTCGTCCCCGTGCTGCTCGGTTACTACTTCCTGCGCAAATGGCGACCGGAGATCCACCGCCCCTACCGCCTACCGGAGTGGATGAAATACGTCGCCGTGGCTGTGGCCGCCCTCTACTTCTTCGTGTGGGCGGTGGGCATCCCGGCTTGCGCCATCAAGGGCTGCCAGCCCGGTGGGGGCAAGATGTTCCTGATCGGCGTGTTCATCGTCCTGCTGTACTTCCCGCTCTACTTGTGGCGACGGTCGGAGAACCGGCGATTGGGTTCGGAGGATTTCAGGGTCCGGGCCCCCGTCTGACGAGGCGAGATGGCGGCAAAGCCGAAAGCGGAGAGACGGGCCACTGAGCCGGGGGCCGCCGAGGCGCTCCGTGGGCCGGCGCTGCGGCGGATCCTTCTCGCCTCGACCGGGTCGCCGTTCGACGAGAAAGTCATCGGGCAAGCCCTCGAGCTCGCCGCTCCCGAGGGGGCGAAGGTCACCGTCCTCTCCGTGGCCAGGGTGTGGGGCACAGCTCTCGGGCTGCCTCACCCGGGCCTCCAGCCCACCGCCCTTGAGTGGGAGGCTCAGCGCGAGATCGTGACCCGCGCTTCGAAGATCATCCGACGCCGAGGGTTGCCCGTCGCCGTAAAGCTCATCCGGGCCCGGAACGCACCCAAACAGATCGCGCGATGGGCCGATCATCTTCGGTCACAGGCGATCGTGATGGCCGACCCCGAGCTCCCTCGATGGCGCCGGATCGTGGAGGGGACCGCGTGGCGGGACGTGGCCAGGAGAACCCGGATCCCCGTCCACGCGGTGCCGACGGCTGCCGAGGTCCGCCCGTCATGGCGCCCACGCCGGACGCGCGCCTAGAAGAGCCAGTCTCCCCCGGTTTGGTTGCGCGCCGTGGCTTCGGGCCGAGGCCGAGCCGGCGTCGGGTGCGGTTTGAGCGGACAGCGTTTCACCTCGAGATCCGGACCAAGCTGCGGACGGTCTTGTGTCCTCGCGCGGCTAGCCGAGGAGCGACGACGAGCAAGAGTTGGGCGGTCACCAGGGCATCGTCGAGCGCATGATGCGGGCTCGCGACCGGGATCCGATACCGAGCGGCCGTCGCGGCGAGCGTGTATTCGTCCGGCCCGCGGCGTTCCCCCAAGATGGCCTCGAGGCGGAGCACCAGCTTGCGGACGTCGATGGTTCTCGCACGCAGCCGCCGTCGACCTCCGCCGAAGATCTTCTCCAGGAACCGCGTTTCCACTTCGGCCCACCACGTGACGAGGAAACGGCCCGATAGGCCCTCTCGAAGGGTTTCTCGGCATTCGTCAAGGCCCGGAGCGTCGGCGAGGTCCCTCGCACGGAGGCCGTGAATGGCAACCGATTCGCGCGATGGCGCCACCTCCGGGTTCACGAGCCCATAGGCAGCGTCTCGCATGATGATGCGGCCGTCGTCGATCGGCACGATCCCGAAGGAGATGATGCTGTCCCGCGAGAAGTCGAGGCCGGTCGCCTCGAAGTCCAGGGCGGCCAGGTGCGCTCGCCGCCACTGGACGCGTCGCAAGTACCGAGAAGGGGGCGCGGGCAGGCCTTGGGTCAACGACCTCGGATCCCTGGTTCCGCGGCCACGGCCCGCTGGGCCTCATCGATGATCCGGAACGCTTCCTTCAGCCCCTGTCGGGTGAGTGGGCCCAGAGAACCGGGCTCGACATCATCATCAGGTGTCGCACCCCTCCGAACCTGCGAGGACTGGTGCTCAAGTCGTATCTGCCACAGCAGCCGGAATGCCTCCTCGAGCGCGGCCCTCGTCTCCTCGTCGATGCGACCCGCAGCCGCGGCCGCCCGGAGGCGCTGCAACGTCCGGTTCTCGGTCAAGCCGGCGCCGATCGCGTAGAACCGGGCGAGATTGGTGACCAAGGTAACTCCGCCGTGCTTCACGTCGAGATGCCCGGCGGCCGCCCCTTTGGGTTGCACTACCAAGTCACGGAAGAATCCGGTGGGGGGACGGGGGTCCACCGCGATCCGAGCCAGGTGCCGCATGAACATGGCATTCGTGGGCGCGTTCCGGATGACCTCGTGGAGGACCGGTTCCGCGTCGAGTGGGCCGGCCACCCTCCTGAAGTCGAACGCGATGCCCGTGTACGCGCTTCCGGTCCGGCCGGGGTCGCCCATCCATTTGCGGAACTGAAGTAGCCATTCGGACAGCGGACGCCGCCATTCGCGGTTGGATGCGATCACACCGGCGCGGCACCGCCGTATGCCTACGGCCTCCAATCCATCGGTCACGAAGGACGCGAGCTTCGCGAAGTAGGGATCGACCGTCTCGTCTGGGTCCTCCCCCGGATCGTATGCGAGCGCATGATCTTGGTCGGTGAGGAGCGCCTGTTCCTGACGGGCCTCGCTGCCGAGGGCGAGCCAGGCCCAGGGTGCGGGCGGGCTTCCCAGCTCTGAGATCCCGATCTCCAGGAGCCTGCGGGAGGCGGTGTCGATCGTCACGGCAACCACCTGGCTGACGTGGATGGGATCGACCCTCGCTTCGACCAGGGTGCAGATCGTCACCGGCATCTCCCGCGCGACTGCGACGACGGCGTCCACGGTTGCAGCTCGTTCGATCGCGCTCT
>DASSSA010000120.1:0-4378 GCA_035701505.1 Actinomycetota bacterium | reverse complement strand
GCGGCCGGGGAACGTCCGAACCGGCCACAATCTTCCTCGCGCTGGTGGCCCACGCCGAGGGATCTCGGCGATTTCGATGACGCGGACGGTTCGGGGTCTCAGTGGCACAGCAACTCGGCGAAGCTCCGGCTCTGCGGATAGGACCAGAACTCGCCGATCCGCTCGGCGCGTTCGAGGTCGGGGAACATCAAGACGTGTGGAAGCTATCCCGAGACGGCCGCGTCACGCCCGGAGGACGCGCTTGATCCCACGGGTGGCCTGACGGATCCGCTGCTCGTTCTCGACGAGCGCGAACCGAACGTGTCGGTCGCCGGCCACTCCAAAGCCGACACCGGGCGAGACCGCCACGTTCGCGTCCCGCAGGAGGAGCTTGGCAAACTCCAGAGACCCACCGTCCCGGTGGGGCTCGGGGATCTCCGCCCAGGCGAACATCGTCGCCCGCGGCGCCGGGACGGTCCAGCCGGCGCGGGCCAGCCCGTCGATCAATGTGTCGCGCCGCGAGCGGTACACGTCCCGGTAAGCCTCCGTCCGCTCCTCGCACTCGTTGAGCGCGATGATCGCCGCGATCTGGATCGGCTGGAACACGCCGTAGTCGAGATAGCTCTTCAGCCGTGTCAGCGCCCCGACCATCTCAGGATTGCCGACAACGAACGCCAGACGCCAGCCGGGCATCGAATACGACTTCGACATCGAGAAGACCTCGACGCCTACATCCTTCGCACCGGGCACTTCGAGGAAGCTCGGCGCCCGGTAGCCGTCGAAGCACAGGTCGGCATAGGCGAAGTCGTGGATCACGGCGACGTCGTGCTCGCGGGCGAACGCCACGAGCTGCTCAAAGAACGACCGCTCCACGCAGGCGGTCGTGGGATTGTGCGGGAAGCTGGTCAGGACCAGGCGCGGTCGCGGCCAGGTGCCCTCGAACGCCCGTCGGAGGTCGGAGAAGAAGTCCCCGTCCGCCCCGAGCGGCACGGAGCGGACGTCGGCGCCGGCGAGCGCCGCCGAGAACGTGTGGATCGGGTACGTGGGCTCGGGGACCAGGCAGGTGTCGCCGGGGCCGACGAGGGTCCACGCGACGTGACTGATCGCCTCCTTCGCCCCCATCGTGGCGACCACCTCGGTCTCTGGATCGAGCGGGACGCCGAACCGGCGCTCGTACCGATCAGCGATCGCCCTACGGAGGTTCGGAAGGCCCCGGCTGGTCGAATAGCGGTGGTTCCGAGGGTCGCGCGCCGCCTCCGTGAGCTTGTCGACGACCGGCTCGGGCGAGGCCAGGTCGGGATTGCCCATGCCGAGGTCCACAACGTCCTTGCCCGCGCGGCGCGCGGCGGCCTTCAGGTCGTTGACGACGTTGAAGACGTACGGGGGCAGCCTGTCGATCCGCCGGAACTCTTTCACCCCCGACCTCCCATCGACCCACGAGCCAGCCGGATCGAGAAGGGTTGTCTCGCTGCATCCGACGCCCTCTTGACGGTCTCGGTGGTTATCGGCCGTGGGCGGTTGCACCTGAACCGGGCCTCTGGTCCGAGCAAGCTCACTCGGTTCGTCCACCGTAGCTGGTTGGCCACTCGGTCCTTGCCTAGAAGATGGAGTCTCGGTCAGGTCCCAAGGCCGTATGTCGCCTCCAGATGCACAAACGAGCTCGGCCCGTGTCGTCCCTTTCGTCCGGTTCGGGCCCGGGGCACGCGATCTACCTGCGGAAACGGCCCCCCCAACGGACCGAGGAGGCCGTTGTTGTGGCCAGTTGTGGCCAACGCGTCAGCCCTTGCTCCCTCGAGGTCGCATCACCACTCCACCGCTCGCTTACGAGAGGGCTCGCCCGAAGATGTACGAAGCTCGGCGAAGGTCCGGCTCGGTGGGTAGCTCCAGAACACCCGGATCCGCTCGGCCCGCTCGAGGCCGGGGAGTATCAGGGACGTGGGGTGACTCTGCGCGCGGAGCAGGTCCGAGCGCTTCTCCGAGGACAGCTGGTTTGCGGGTCGGGTCTAGTATCCGTCCGTGCATCCCAGCCTCGCGAAGCAGTGCTGGAGCCGGAGCACCACCGGGAGATCGAGCGATCCGCATCACCGGGTGAGAAGGCGACGATGACCGTCGAGCCGGAGACCCGGTACGCCAAGACAGAGGAGGGGTACGTCGGTTACCAGGTGTTCGGACAGGGTCCTATCGACGTCCTCTTCATCAGTAACTGGGTCGGCAACATCGAAGTCATGTGGGAGCACCCCTCCATGGTTCGCTTCCTCAATCGCCTTGGAGGCTTCGCGAGAGTCATCCTTTTCGACAAGCGAGGGTCCGGGGTCTCGGACCCGGTCCCCTTAGGGGCGCTGCCGACACTCGAGCACTGGACAGATGACGCCCGCGTGGTGATGGACGCTGCGGGCTCGGAGCGGCCGGCCCTGATCGGCGATGCGGAGGGCGGCCCGATGGCCATGGTGTTCGGGGCCACCTGTCCGGAGCGAACCCGGGCGCTGGTCCTCGTCAATACCTTCGCGAGGATCCTCCGGGCCGACGACTATCCGATCGGGATGCCCCCCGATGCGGCAGAGAAGCTGCTCCGGCTCTGGGAGCCGGCTTGGGGAACTGGGGCCGTGCTGAAGCTCACCGCTCCCAGCGTGGCGGCCGACCCTGCGATGCAACGATGGGCCAGCAAGCACATGCGTCTTGCGGCGCCGAAACTGGCGTCGACGCGGATGTACAGGTGGGTCCTGAACATCGATGTTCGTTCGGTCTTGCCGAGCATCCACGCGCCAACGCTCGTGGTGCACCGTGCCGGGAACAGGCTCTACCGGGCGCCGATGGGGCGGTACCTGACTGATCACATTCCCGGTGCCCGTATGTCGAGCTTCCGGGGGCTGACTGGTATCCGCCCTCCGCGAACGCGGGACCGGTCCTGGACGAGATCGAGGAGTTCCTGACGGGAGTCCGCCCGGCCGCTCAACAGAATCGCATCCTGGCCACGGTCCTCTTCACCGACATCGTGGATTCCACCGAGAGGGCCGCTTCGCTAGGAGACCAAGAGTGGCTCGACCTGCGCGAGGCCCATGACAGGCTGGTACGCACACACCTCGACCGCTTCCGGGGAAGAGAGATCCAGACGACCGGTGATGGCTTCCTGGCCACGTTCGACGGCCCGGCGCGGGCCGTGCGGTGTGCCGCGGAGCTTGCCGATGCCGTCCGAACGCTGGGGATCGAGATCCGAGCCGGCCTTCACACCGGTGAGGTCGAGCTGCTGGATGGGAGCGTCGGCGGCATCGCCGTCCACATCGCCGCCCGAGTGATGGCTGCTGCGCCCCAGGGAGGGTCGTGGTTTCCCAGACGGTGAAGGATCTGGTGGTCGGATCGGGGATCGAATTCGCGGACCGGGGGAGCCATCTACTCAAGGGAGTGCCCGGCGACTGGCGCCTGTACGAGGTGACCGCCCTGCCCTAGTCCGACGCGTCCAGTGGTTCGTGGCCGCAGATGGGCGGATGCCGAGCAACTTGCGCGCCTGCCGGATCGCCTCGTCCTCGGTGTACCGAACACCCTTAGCGTGCCGGCCCGCGGAGCCGCACGTCCCACGGGTGCTCATACACGGTCTCGTACGTGGATCTCCACCCAGGGTGCCGTAGCGGTCCGACGGCCGAACCGCCCCTGAATCAAGCCCGCGATGCCGGTCCGTGCCTCAGGACACGACGATCTTGCCGACCATCGAGGCATGGACCGAGCAGTGATACATGAATGTCCCCACCTTCTTGAACACGCGGCTGAACGTCTCACGGGGAGCGAGTAGGCCAGAGTCCCACAGCCCCTTGTTCGACGTGGTGGTGTGGTTGACACTGCCGCGATTCGTCCACTTGACCTTGGTGCCCTTCGAGACCGTAAGAGTCTTGGGCTTGAACGCGAAATTGACGATCTTCACCCGCTCGGTCGAGGTCGCCGCCAGCACGGAAGGCCCCCGTTGAACACGAACCGACGCGATGGTCGGCACCCCCAGCGAGCCGACCAGCGCGGCCGAGACAATCGCCGTGATGCCCACCTTGATCAACGCTCTTCGCATCCCATCCTCCTTCATGCTTCGACTCCCGACCGTCCTGACGCGCCGACCTTCGCGCACATGCTGGCTGATATACGAACGGCGATAGGGTTCGGTTGATTTCTTGTTTCTAGGGGGGTCGAACACGGTCCCAAACATCACCTTCCCCCTTCCTTGCCGAACTCCCGCCACATTTCCTTGAACGCGTTGGCCCGCTCGAGCAACCCGCGTGGAAATCGAGTCGCCTTCACCCGGTCTCCCTTCAGCTTCTTCCACGCGACGTAGCGCGCGGCACGTTTCCAGGCTTTCTCCGGCACGGGGAAGCTGGTAGAAAGCCGCAGGCCAGCCGGGCCGCGAGAGCTTGTACGGAGC
>DASSSA010000119.1:0-8429 GCA_035701505.1 Actinomycetota bacterium | reverse complement strand
GCGGTGAATCCCACCACGAGGGCGGCGACCGCGTATCGAGTGGGCTTGCTCTGGCTCACCGCGCGCCAGGAGAACCCCCATGCCAGTGGCATCAGCCACATGGCCCACAGCTGCGACCACATCCCATAGCCCCCCCAGGTGTAGCTTCCGAGCTCGTAGCCATACCCGGGAGCGCTGGCAAGGAGAGGCGAGACAAGTGCCGCCGCGGCCGCAACCCACCGATCCCACCCGAGGAGCCGAGCTCCCAGGTACACGCTTATGGGCCACGTGGCGAGCAGGACGTACAGCATGATCGAGAAAGCCCAGTCCGCCCCGATGCCCAGTGCCAGGACCGCGGTCAGTGTGTGCGGCAGGCTCTGGTAATGGTGGAACAGCGACGATCCCAGCCCGAGATACGGGTACCAGCCGTCGGACGGGAGGTGGCCATCGAGGATCCGGTCGAGGGCCCACCTGACCATCGACAGATGAACCGACGCATCGTTCGGATACAGGACGGGGAGGATCTCCGCCCGCAGGATCCACAAGTTGAAGCCGACCGCTATGGCCACGACGGCAAGCGGCGCCACTATGCGACCGGGGGGGTCCCGGGAAAGATCGAGGGGAAGGTCGCGGGGACGTCGGACCCGGGTGGGCCGCGCCCCCGCACGTCGATGACCAGCGACGAATCCATCCCGCTCCGCGTCCCGCACCGGGACGGCGAATCCACGTGTCTCGTCCACTGGTTGATAATCGCACCGCCTCACGGCCTCCTTGAGGGAAGAGAGATGCTCTGTGGCGCACCTTGCGGGTCGTGCCCACCGACCGGGGGAGGCCGTCCGCCGACTCGAATCCCGCAGGAGAGGGATAGACGCGACCGCCCTATGGTGAGACACCGGTGAGCACGGGATGGCACGAGGTGGTGGGGAAGATCACGCCTGACAAGGTGATCAGGGTGGGCGTCGCTGAGGACCATCCCCTGGCGCGCGAGAGCCTCGTGCAGCTCCTCGAGTCGGCGGAGGACATCCTGATCGTGGGCGAGGCGGCCGACGGCGAGGAAGCGCTGGAGCTCGCCGACTCCGTTGGTGAGCCGGACATCCTCCTCGTCGATCTGCGCCTGCCGGGCATCGATGGGCTCGAGGTCACCCGAAGGCTGAGCGACGAGCATCCCGACGTCCGCGTCATCATCCTCACGACCAACGAGGACCCGGCGTACGCGACCGAGGCGATGAAGGCCGGGGCGAAGGCCTATGTCCTGAAGTCTGCCGACGGCGAAGAAGTGCTCGAGACCGTGCGGATGGTCGCCCACGGCCACGCCGTACTCGACCGCGACGTGTGGGATGTCCTGGCCGAGCAACGACGGACCCGTGCCGAGCAGTTTGGATTGACCGCGCGAGAGATGGACGTGCTGGGCCTGTTGGGGAGGGGCTACCGCAATCGCGAGATCGCCGAGTCGCTCGGGCTCTCACAGAGCACAGTGAAGACCCACGTCGCTCGGATCTTCAAGCGCCTCGACGTGAGCGATCGGACCGACGCCGTGATCACGGCCTTTCGGCTGGGGATCATCGAGTAGGGGGCTGCTCAGTTCAGGCGGTGATCCCCGCGGCCTCGGCGTCCTTCAGCCGGTTGGGGTCCAGCGGGATGCCGGGGCCCATGGTCGGGGCGACCGTCGCGCTGATCACGTACTTGCCCTTGGCCGCCGATGGCTTGGCCCGGAGGACCTCGTCCACGACAGCCAGGTAGTTCTCCAGCAGCTGCCGCTCCGAGAACGAGCGCTTGCCCACGATCGAGTGCAGGTTCCCCGTCCGGTCCACTTTGTACTCGACCCTTCCGCCCTTGATCTCCCTTACGGCCTTGCCGATGTCGTTCGTGACGGTCCCGGTCTTCGGGTTCGGCATCAGCCCCCGAGGCCCGAGGACGCGGCCGGCCTTCCCCACGGTCGCCATCATGTCCGGGGTGGCCACCGTGGCGTCGAAGTCGATGTTCCCCTTCATGACCTCCTCGACGAGCTCGTCGCCCCCCACGAGGTCCGCCCCGGCCTCCTTGGCCTCGGTGGCCTTGGGACCCGTGGCGAATGCCGCCACCCGCACCGACCTGCCGGTGCCATTGGGAAGCGTCACGGTTCCGCGGACCATCTGATCCGCCTTGCGGGGGTCCACCCCCAGACGGAACGAGAGCTCCACGGTTTCGTCGAACTTCGCGTCGGGGAACTGCTTGATGAGCCGGACGGCCTCGGCCGGCAGGTACTCGCGCTCCCGATCCACGAGCTTGGCGGCCTCCCGATACCGCTTGCCGCTCACGCGACCACCTCCACGCCCATGCTGCGCGCCGTGCCGGCGATGATCTTCATGGCTGCCTCGACGTCGTTCGCGTTGAGGTCGGCCATCTTGCGCTCGGCGATCGTGCGGAGCTGTTCCCGAGTCAGCCGCGCCACCTTCTCGCGGTTCGGCTCGCCCGAGCCCTTCTCGATCCCGGCGGCCTGCTTGATCAGCTCGGCGGCGGGCGATTGCTTGGTGATGAACGTGAACGAGCGATCCTCGTAGATCGTCAGCTCGACCGGGATGACCTGACCGGCGAACTGCTGTGTCTGCTCGTTGTACTGCCGGCAGAACTCCATGATGTTGACGCCGTGCTGGCCAAGCGCGGTGCCCACGGGCGGCGCGGGCGTCGCCTGCCCCGCTCTGATCTGGAGCTTGACGACGGCGACGACCCTCTTCTTCGCCATCCCTAGACCTTCGCGACCTGATCGAAGCCGAGCTCGACCGGCGTCTCGCGGTCGAAGATGTTCACCAGGACCTTCAGCTTGCTCTGATCCACGTTGATCTCGTTGATCGTGCCGTTGAAATCCGCGAACGGTCCGGAGATGATCCTCACCACGTCGCCCTCCTCGAAGCCCAGGCGGAACGTGGGCTTCACCTCCTCCTTCTTCACGGCCAGGATCTTCTCGACCTCCCGACGCGACAAGGGGGTGGGCTTGGACCCGGTGCCCGCGGCGACGAAGCCGGTGACGCCAGGCGTGTTTCGAACCACGTACCAGGAGTCGTTGTCGTAGATCATCCTAACCAGCAGGTAGCCAGGGAAGACCTTCCGCTGGACGATCTGCTTCTTGCCCCCCTTGATCTCCATGACGTCTTCCATGGGGATGACGACGTCGAAGATCTTGTCCTCCATCTGCATGGTATGGATGCGTGACTGGAGGTTTGCCTTCACCTTGTTCTCGTACCCGGCGTAGGTGTGAACGACGTACCACTCACCGGGTCCCTTGAACGGGTCCTTCACGGTGGTCTCGACGACCTGCTCCTCCTGCGATGGCACCTCGGCGGGTGACCGCGCGGCCGTCTGCGCGATGGCTTCGGCCTCGGCCAGGACCTCCCTCTCCGCGGGTGTCTCGGCCGCGGCAACATCCGCGCCCGGTTCCTCGACCCGGGCCTCGAACGCCTCCTCGACCGGACTGGGGACCGCCTCCCCCTGGGGGGGAGAAGCCTCGTCGGGCTGGTCGACCTCCTCGGCCGGACCTGCCTCCTCGCGCTGAGCGGCGTCCGCAGGCTCGCGCGACACGGAGTCCTCGGGCTCACCGGACTCCGGATCTCGTGGGGCGACTTCGGATGAGGACATCTCTTCTTGGGTTCCGTTCATCGTGGTCGAAGGTGTCTTTCTAACCGCTGGAGAACACCCGGACGACGAGCTTGGAGAACGCGTAGTCCAGGCCGAAGACGAAGGCCGTGAGCACCGTCACCGATACCAGGACGACCACCGTGTAGGCGACGAGCTCCTGGCGAGTGGGCCAGTTGACCCGCTTCAGCTCCTGTCGGACCTCCCGCAGGAACTGCCGGACCCCCGTCCGCTTCCGCTTCTCCTGAACGGCGGCACGTCGGCTGGTAGCCGCGGCGGCGGCGCGGTCCATGGTCGTGCCGCCCTGGCGGCGCTGCATCCTCTTCATCTGCCTGTTCATCGTGCTCCTTGCTTGGCCCTAGCAGGGGCGGAGGGACTTGAACCCCCAACCGCCGGTTTTGGAGACCGGTGCTCTACCAGGTTGAGCTACGCCCCTCCGAGTCTTTCGTGCCGCAAGGCGGGGGACAACGATCGAGTATAGGGGGCCCCGGTGAGTGCGGCAAAGGAGGGTGGGGTCTCGATACCCAAGGAAAGGGGGTACCGGATACGTGATGTGGCCTCGGGACTCCCATACACTCTCTCGGACGCGCCGC
Organism: Actinomycetota bacterium; assembly: GCA_035701505.1. Lineage (GTDB taxonomy): Bacteria > Actinomycetota > UBA4738 > UBA4738 > HRBIN12 > AC-69. The sequence continues at coordinate 4,248 of DASSSA010000119.1, read as the reverse complement.
GCCGGCCCCCCGAATGCGAGCGCCGATGGACGAATCGAATCCTTCATTTCCGCCCGAGCGCGGCGACCCGACGAGGCACGGCAGCCTGTCCTCTCGGATCGCGGCGACGCCCGAGCCCGCAGTCGAGGCCGAGTTGGCCTTCCTTCAGCAGGTCCTGGAGGACCGGCTGGAGCAGGGCCTGCGGGCCATCCACCAGAGCGCGAACGCCCTCATGCACGAGATCGCCTCCGAGGTGTGGCGGGTTGCGGGGGGCGACAAGGACCAGGTCGGTTCGCAGATCCTGGAATCCCTCTCCCGCGACCAGGCCATCCGGAGCCTGGTGGCCCATTCGGACGAGCGGTTCCAAGACCTGGCGGTGCGGACCGCCCGGCTCGAGGACTCGGTGACCTCGCTGGCCGAAGACACTCGGGCCGCCCGAGCGGCTTTGGCCGACAGCGTCCACGCACTGGAACAAGCTGTGGGCGCCCCCGCGGTGGCCGGGTACGAGGAGCTACGGGGTCAGCTGGAACGGGTGACCACGCAGGTGGCCTCGGCGTTCAAGGCGCTCGCCGACCGGGACCGGATCATCGTGCAGACCGTCCAGGAACAAGTGAAGGCGCACGGGGAGCTGATCACTCGCGAGACGAGCCACGTGGCGCGGTCGATGGAGATGTACGTCAAGGAAGGGGTCAATGCGCTCGGGCTCCTGGCCGGGCACATCGATCAGCAGGTCGAGGAGATGACCTCTCGCGACCAGGACGTTACCGCGAACGTGGGGAGCGCGTTCCAGGGCCTCCTCGGTGAACAGGTCGACCTGCTGGCCGAACGATTGGGGATCGAGGCCCGCGATATCGGATCGTCGGTGGGAGCCGCCACTCGAGCCATCGAGGAGATCAACGGGACCCTGGATGCCCGGATGATGGGCCTGGGCCGGCTCGTCCGTTCCGATTCCCAGGCCCTCCAGCAGGAGCTGAACCGCACGGCTGCGGCCACCGAGGAGCGTGTGGCCAGGACCCTCGACGAGCAGACGGGCAGGGTCACGGAGGCGCTCACCTCGGCCACGCGATGGACGGTGGAGGAGATGACCCGCCGCCTGCGCGAGGAGACGGGGCGGGCCGTGCAGGGCCAGCTCGAAGAGGCGGTTGCCCGCCTGGGTCGGGCGAACGAGGACGCCATCGACGCCGCGATCGCGGGTCGGTTCGAGACCGCGCTCGATCGGTTGACGGCCGCGGCCCAGAACGTGCAGCGGGTCGGGCGCGACGATGACGGACAGCTCGCCAGGGAGGTCGACGACCGGATCACCGCGCTCGGCCGGATGATACGCTCCGACAACCTGGCGCTTGCCGCCAAGATGCAGGCCGCCACGGAACAGCCCGCGGCCAAGCAGGCGCTCCGGGCGGTGAAGGAGCTCCAAGCCAACCTCCCCAACGAGATCCAGCGGATCGTCGAGGACCGGGTGCAGGCCATCAGCGAGCAGCTTCACCGCGACGTGCAAGCGTCGGCCGAGTCCGTGGCCAAGCTCGGGGAGGGGCTGGAGCGGAAGTTCGAGCAGGCCACCACTCGCATCGGACAGCGCCACGACAAGGAGCTTCAGGTCGTGATGGACCGGATGGGCGATGCGATGCACGCGCTGGCAAGCCTGAGCCGTCAGGAGCCCGAGCGCGTGGAGCTTGACTAGCCTCTCAACGCGCGATCGACAGCAGGACTCGCCTGCGCCGGCGCCGAAGGACCGCGATCGCAGCCGCGCCGGTCAACGCTCCGACGACGGCGACCGCATATGCGATGGGGTGGGTCTGCGCCGACTCCACAAGTCGCTCGGCGAGCGAGGGTGCCGGGATGGCAGCCAGCGAACGCGCCAGGACGGCCGGATGCGGCTCCTCTCCGCGGTCACGGAGGTTCGCCAGCTCGGCAAGCATCTCCCGGTAGGCGGCCAGCTGTGACCGACAGTCGGCGCAGGAGGCCAGGTGGGCCTCCACCTCCTCCGCCGCCTGGAGGTCGCCATCGACGTACGCGGACAGCAGCTCCCGCACATCCTCATGCCTCACGATCGAACCCCTCTCCCGACAGCTGCTCCCGTAACGACTTCCTTGCCCGATGCAGGCGGACCTTCACCGCGCCCTCCTCGATCCCGAGCTCGTGGCCGATCTCCCGGCACGACAGACCGTAGATGTCCTTCAGGACGACCGCGGTCCGCTGTCCGGCGGGGAGGGCGGCCAAGCCGCGTTCCAGCGCGTCTCGCCGGACGGCCTGCTGCTCCGCCCTGTCCGGTACGGGTAGATCTGGGACCTCGTCCTTCATGAGGTCCCCGAACCGCCCCCGCTTTCGCAGGGCATTCACCGCGGTGTTCACCACGATCCGGTGCATCCATGTCTCGAACCGCGCCTCCTCCCGGAACCCCGGCAGCCCTCGGAATATCCGAAGGTACGCCTCCTGCACGACGTCCTCGGCCTCGTACCGGTCCCCCACCAGCCGGTAGGCAAGCGCGAAGGCCCGGCGGTGCGTGAGGTGGACCAGCTCCTCCAGGGCGCGCCGGTCACCGCGGCGGCACCGGACGAGGAGCTCACGAGTGACCAAGGCGTCAGGCACTTGGACCCGCTCCTCGCCCCGGTGGTTACCGTTCCGCGAAGCCCACCACGGCCTCGCCCTTCCTGATGGGATATCCCGTGTTCCCCTCCCGTTCCACTCTCACCCACACGTCGAGCACTGCGGTGCGCGCCTTCGGGTCGAGCGACTTCACCCGCCCTTCCGCCACGATCACGTCGTCCACGAACACTGGGGCCCGGAACTGGACCTTCAGACGAACCATCGCCGTGGGGTCCCCCAGCCAGTCGGTCAAGCAGTGCGCGAGCTCTCCCATGGTGAGCATCCCGTGCGCGATGATGCCCGGGAAGCCCACGGCTCGGGCGAAGTCGTCGTCCTGATGCAGCGGGTTCTGGTCGCCGGAAGCGTCGGCGTAGGTCTTGATCTGCCGCCGAAGGATGTGGGTGGCGCGGCCGGGGATCTCGTACCCGACGAACAGATCCTCGAAGCGTAGGCGCGACTCCGGCATCAGGCACCACGTTCGATCATGGTGGCCCGGGCGAGAACGACGAGCGCACCGCCGCGGTCGAGCATCTCGGTCTCGATCGTCAGGAACCCATTCCCCGCCTTCTGCCGGATCGAGGCGATCCTGGAGCGGACGGTGAGCGCCTCGCCCATCCGGAAGGGACGGCGCCACTCGTACTCCTGCTCCGCGTGGACCGCGCGGGTGAAGTCGAGGCCGAGCTCCGCATCCCCCACGATGAACGGCATCACGGCGAACTCCGCGGCGGTGGCGAACGTCGGCGGCACGATGTCCCGTTCCTCTCCGATCGCAGCGCAGAACAGGTTCACCCGCTCCGGCTCGACCGTGAACGTGGCGTCGGGATAGACCTTCCCCTCGAGGGCCGCGTTCATCGTCATCGGGCTCAGGTCCCCAGTTGCCCGCCCGTGACCGGCAGGATCGCGCCCGTGACGTAGTCGGCCTCCGAGGACGCCAGGAACACGTGCGCATCGGCAACCTCCTCGGGCCGTCCGTAGCGGCCGAGCGCGATAACCATCAAGGCCATCTGACGGAACTCCTCTGGCATCCCGAGATCGTCGCCCTTCCCCTTGGGAGCCGTGAGCCGGGTCTCGATGAACCCCGGGGCGACCGCATTCACGTTGATGTGGAACGGCCCGAGCTCCCGGGCGAGGGTCCTGGTCAGGCCAATCAGGGCACTCTTCGCCGCCGTGTAGTTGGCCTGACCGGGGTTCCCGACCAGCGCGGCCGAGGACGTCGTGAACGTGATCTTGCGGTGATGCCCTGGTGTCCCCCGCTCGGCCGTCTCCCGCTTGGCCGATTCCCTCATATGGCCTACTGCTGCCAAAGTAGCGTGGAACGCCGTGCGTACATTCGTATCCAAGACGAGGTCCCACAGTTCGTCGTCGAGGTTGTGGAAGGTGCGATCCCGCGTGGTCCCGGCGTTATTGACCAGGATGTCCAGGGCTCCGAACTCTTCGACCGTGCGAGCCACCAAGGCTCTCGCGGCCCCGAGCTCGGTGGTGTCATCGGTGGAAACGAGGGCGTGTCCGCCGGCCGCCTCGACTGCGGCCGCGGCCTCCTTCGCTGGATCGACGTCGATGTCGTTGACCACCACCGCCGCGCCCTCCCGGGCGAACCGCACCGCCGTCGCGCGACCGATCCCCCGACCCGCCCCGGTGACGACGGCGACTCTTCCCTCCAGTCGTCCCACGCGGCCACCGTACCCA
>DASSSA010000118.1:0-6900 GCA_035701505.1 Actinomycetota bacterium | reverse complement strand
TTCACGGCGCTGCCGATCACCCGATACCCGTACGGGCTGCTCGGCCAGTCCGATGGGATCACCTTGGGGTGCCACTCGAAGTGGTCGTGTGGCACGCCGCCGAGGGCGTCGCCCGAGTCCCCGACGTAGCCGATGACGTCGCCCGCCGCGACCGCGCCGTTCGAGTTGGCCGAGTAGGACGACAGATGCGCGTTGTACACGTAGCCGAGGGCCCCGTACACATACACGGCGTCACCTCCGAGCGTGTTGTACGAGGACCGCGCGACGCCGGCGAACGGCGCGTGGATGGCGGTCCCCGTGGGCGCGATGATGTCGTTGCCGGCATGTGGGTGATAACCGCCCGAGTACCGCGGCGCGCCGAACCCATCGTAGACCGCCCGGGGCTGGTCCACCGGGCACACCTTGAACACTCCGTTGCTGACGCCCGACAGCGAGGCCAGGAAGTCCCGGTACGCCCTCCCGAGGCGTTCGACGAGCTTCTCGGCTTCGGCCCTCTTGTCCTGGATGTCGTCGTAGATCTGCTTCTGCTGGGAGAACTGCGCCTGGAGCTTCGCCCTCTCGCCCTCGAGCGCTCGAAGTATGTCGGCCTGGCGGGCCTTGAGGCGCTGCTGGTTCCGTGCCTTCGCCGACAGCTCGTTCCTCAGGTTCTGGACCCGGTCGGCGAGGTCGGAATCGGACTGGGCCATCGCGTCCACGAACTCGAGCCGGTCGGACAGGTTCGCCAGCGAGGTGGCGCCGAGCAAGAACTCGACCGGGCTCCCCGCGCCCTGCATGAAGGCCTCGCGCAGGCGTTCGTTCAATCGACCCAGGACCGCTTGGAAACGGCTCCTCGCCTCCTCCAGCTCCACCTGGGTCTGCTGGAGCTGCGTCGTCACCTGTTCGTAGATGGCCTGGTGTTCGTCGATCTGCATGCCGATGGCCGCGGCCTCGGCGGAGAGCCGGTCCAGGACCGACTGCTGGGCTCCGATCTGGCGCTTCAACTCGGCCAGACGAGCCTTGGCCTCATCCAAGCTCTGCTTCAGCCCGGCCCCGGCGGTTGGGGCAAGGGCCATCAGCAACAGTAAGGACGCGGCAGCAACGCCGACCCAGCGGCGTCGGTAGGAGGCAGAGCGTCCCCGGTTGGCCCTCATGGAAGTGACCCTTCGTACCGAACGCGGTGCGGAGATGTCAAGCGAGGCCCCCAAGGGTGCCTCGGATCGAGGCCGGATTCAAACATCCTCGAGGAGAGCTCGAGCGGAGGGGCTACAACTCCGTGCCCGGGAGGCCCAGGTCCCGGGCGATCAGCAAGCGCTGGATCTCGCTCGTCCCCTCCCCGATCTCCAGGACCTTGGCGTCGCGATAGAACCGGGCCACCGGGAACTCCTCGATGAAGCCGTACCCCCCGTGCACCTGCACGGCCTCGCGAGCGCACGTGACCGCCATCTCGCTGGCATACAGCTTGGCGATCGACGCTTCGGACTTGTACGGACGGCCGTGGTCCTTCAACCACGCAGCGCGAAGGTACCCCAGGCGCGCTGTCTCCACCGCCACCCGCATGTCGGCCATCTTGAACTGGAGCGCCTCGAAGGACCCGATGGGCCGGCCGAATGCCTCCCGTTCACGGGCGTACCTCACGCTCTCCTCCAGGCATCCTCGGGCCAGGCCCACCGCCAGCGCGGCGAAGGCCACGCGGCCGTCATCGATGACCTCCAGGAACTGGGCGTACCCCCGCCCTGCCTCGCCGAGCAGGTTCGCCTGGGGGACGCGGCACCCGTCGAACGACAGCTCGTGCGTGTCGCTGGCCCGCCATCCGACCTTGCGGTAGGAGCGCCCCACCGAGAACCCCGGCGTGTCGGTGGGCACGATGATGTTCGAGATCTCCCCGACGTCACCGGTCATCGCCGCCACCACGCAGACCTTCGACAGCGGCGTCCCCGAATTGGTGATGAACGCCTTCGACCCGTTGATCACCCACGCCTCGCCCTCGAGCCTCGCCGTGGTCCGGATGGACTGCGCATCCGAGCCGCCACCCGCCTCCGTCAGCCCGAAGGAGCCCAGGATCTGCCCGCGGGCCATCGGGATGAGCCACCGCTCCTTCTGCTCCTCGGTGCCGAACCGGTAGATGGGGTTGGCCCCCAACCCAACCGCGGCCTCGAGGGTGATGGCCACCGAGGAGTCCACGCGGGCGATCTCCTCCAGGCACAGGCAGAACGTCAGGAAATCGCCGTCCAGGCCGCCGTAGCGATCGGGGAACGGCAGGCCGAACAGCCCGAGCTCTCCCATGTGGTGCACGATCTCCAGGGGGAAGCGCTCCTCACGGTCCAGCTCCTCCGCGGAGGGGGCCACGATCTCCTCTGCGAACTGCCGGACGGCCTTCTGGAAGTCCTCCTGTTCCTGGGTCAGCTCGAAGTCCACCGCTCACCCGCTCACCAGGTCGGGCGCCATGAGAGCCGCCTCCCAGTGCGTCCCCTCCAGGACGCTCCTGGCTCGCACCATCTCCTCGTCGCCTCCCACAGCATCGGGGTCGAACACCCGCCCGATCCACCAGATCCGGGCCGCGACGTCCTTCGCGGATCCTTGCGCCCGCTCGAGTCGCAGGAGCTCCAGCGCCTTCTCCCGTGCGCCGTCCCGGTCCCCCTCCGCCAACAGGATCTCCACCTCCGCCTCGAGCAGCCAGTCGACCGATCCCGGGCCGCCTGAACTCACGATGGCGGCCGTCTCATCCACCACCTCCCGTGCGGCCTGAAGCTCCCCCGTGCGCACGAGCGCGATCGCCAGCTGGTTCGCCGTCCAGGTCACGATCCCCCGCTCCTTCAGCTCGCGGCATAGGCGGTAGGCCTCACGCAGATCCTTCACGGCCTGGTCGATGCGACCGGCCAAACGATGGAGGGTCCCCCTGGAGGTCAGTGCGCTCGCCAGCTCCCATCGCGCTCCGAGCTCGCGGAAAGAATCGACCGCGCCGTCCAGGTGCGGCAGGGCCTGGCTCAGGCGGCCGAGACGGCGAAGGGCGTTCCCCACGCTCTCCCGGGCGACCGCGACAGAGAACCGGTCGCCCGACGTCTCCGCGATGGCCAGCGCCTCGCTCGACAGGGCCAGCGCCTCTTCCTGGTCGCCCTCGTTCTCGACGAGGGTCGCGACCATGCTGAGCGCCCGGGACTCGGCCCATGGGTCACCTTCGGGGTTGGCTCGGGCCACCCCCAGGGCCTCCTCGAACATCTCCCGCGCCATCCCCATGTCGTTCCTCCAGTACGGGGCCCAGCCGGCGACCAGGAGCACCCGAGCAAGGGTCCAGGGGTCCCCGAGCTCACGGGCGGCCGCCAGGGCCTGCTCGAGCAGCTCCTCTGCCCGTTCCAGATTGCCCCTGATCGAGAGCTCGATGTCGCCGAGGAACCGAGATGCGTCCGCCCGGATCTGGGGGTCGGTGCCGCCGATCTCCAGAGCTCTGGTGAGAGGGGGGACCGCCGCCTCGAACTCACCCAGCCAGTACCGGGCCTCACCCAGGCCGGCCAGGATCCGGGCCTCGCGAACCCCCCACTCGCGTTCCGGGCCCGTCAGCGACAGCGCCCGTTCGTACAGGTCCCCCGCCGCCCTGGCCTGCGAAGTCTCGAGGGCCTGATCCCCCGCCCGGACCAGCCCCTCGACCGCCCGCTCCGCCATGCCGCGATCTGCCGGGTTCAGGTCGAGGGAAGCCCGGGCCGCCTGCTCCAGGTGGTAGGCGATCGACCGAGGGTACCGGGACGACATGTCTGGGTCCTCGGAGAGCTTCGTCGCGACCTGCAGATGGAGCCGGAGCCGCTCCCGCTTCGGCAGGCTGTCGTAGGCCACGTCGCGGAGCAGGCCGTGGCGGAACCGCCAGTATCCTTCGCGGTCCTCGTCGCGGACCAGGAACTCCTCATCCTCGAGGAGCTCCAGGACCTTGTCGTCGGGGTCTGCGACGATCGCGAGCGACGCTCGGTCGAACGTGCCGGGCGCGAATACCGAGGCCTTGCGGATCAGGTCGCGAGCTTCCTCGGGCAAGTGGTCGATCCGAGCGGCGATGATCGCCTGCACCGTCGGCGGCAGAAGATCCGGCGGAAGCGGGTCGGTGTTCGAGGCCACCTCGGCATCGGCGTGCATGAGCATCCCGGTGGTCTCCACGATGAAGAACGGGTTTCCTCCTGCATGACGGGCGATGCGCGCGGCCGAGTCCTCGTCGAGCCCCTCGCTCGCTTCCCTCGCCAGCTCGATGGCGTCTGAGAGCGACATGGCCTCGAGGTGCAGGTTCATCGAATCGCCGAGGCCCCCGCCCCAATCCGGACGCTTGTCGAGCAGGTCGTACCGGGCCACACACAACACGAACAGGGGGATGGTTCGTGCCGCCCGCACGAGCTGCTCCACAAGGTCCAGGAGCGGCGGCTGCGCCAGATGGGCGTCCTCGACGACCATGACGACCGGGCCGCGTGCCGCCAGGCCCTGGAGGAGCGCGAGCAGCCCCGAGCGAATCTCGGCCACCCGGTACCGGCGTCGATCCCTGGACTCCTCGCCCAGCCCGAGCGCGAGCCGCAGCAGATCGACGATCTCCTTCGTCCGCTCCGTTGGGCAACAGTCACGCACGAGCTCCTCGAGGCTCTGTTCCAACTGCTCGGGTGGCGCGTCCGGGGGCTCCCCGATCTCCTGCAGGAGGATCTGGGCGACCGGGCCGAAGGTGACGTCCTCCTCGAACGGGCTGGCCCGCCCGGTCAACACTCGAGCCGTGTCCGGGAGTCCCGCCAGGAACTCCTCGACCACACGGCTCTTGCCGATCCCCGGCTCACCGAGCAGCGTGACCATGTGCCCTCGGCGAGCCTCCTGCGCGCGCTCGAACGACTCGACGAGGAGGCGAAGTTCCCGCCGGCGGTCCACGAAGGGGATCGTCCGACGGGAGGAGCGGGGCGCGAGGGCCAGGACCGGCCAGCCCGGAAGGGTCTCCTCGAACCCCTTCGCTCGCACCTCCTGTCGCTCGCCGTACTGGACGTGGTCCTTCGTGAGGAGCCACGTCGTCTCCCCGGCCAGCACGGTGCCGGGCTCGGCGGCCTGCTGCAGCCGGGCCGCTGCGTTGACCACCGCCCCGTACAGCAGGCCGGCCTCCGCCCTCTCGGTACCGATGGCCACACGTCCGGTGTTCACTCCGACCCGGCACTGAAGGGAGACGGGTAGGAGAAGGGTCTCTCCGAGCTCGGTCACCCGTTTCACGATGGCCAGCGCCGCCCGGATCGCTCGGATCGCATCGTCGTCATGGGCATGCGGTATGCCGAACACGCCGACCACGGCGTCACCGGCGAAGTTGTATGCCCGACCCCGGAGCGACTCCAGCCCCTCGGTGACTGCCTGGTAGAAGGACGTGATGACCTCGCGGTAGCGCTCCGCGTCGATCTGCGCGGACAGCCGGGTCGAGCCCACCAGGTCGGCGAAGACCACGGTGACGATCTTGCGTTCCTCCAGGAGTGGGGACCCCACCGGGAACCCGCAGTTCGGACAGAACTTCGCCTCGTCTGGCAGCGGTTCACCGCAGCGCACGCAGGTTGGTTGGTTCATCCGACCAAGCATACGTGGGGCCGGTGACCGCCTTCCGGCCCGGCGTTACTCTCTCTCCACCTCGGTCAGGGCGAACCCCAGGATGTCCAGCATCGAGCCCGCGCGCTCGGCCTGAGGCCGAAAGATGACCTCCACGCGCTCCCCGATCTCGAGTGGCCGGTCGCCCGGTTCGAGGACGTGATGGAGCAAGACCGCGTCGGCCCCGTCTAGGCGAACGAGCCCCAGGGTGATCGGCCGGTCGAGCGGATCGCCATCCAAGCCGACGAATCCGATCGTGAACGAGACGAGGGTGCCGCCCGGGCCGAGCTCGACATCGGCGGCGAGCTCGGCGAAGCACCGCTCGCAGAACAGCCTGGGCGGAACGTAGGTGTAGGCGCACCGCTCGCAGCGAGATCCGAGGAGGGCGCCGCGGTCTCGGATCGCCGTGAGGAACGCCTCACCGGCCACGCCGGGCGTGTATCGATGCGCCACGGGGAAGTCGCCCGGCCACCGCCGGACCTGGTCTGGTCGAGCCACCTTCTCCCGCATCAGGCTTGTCTCCTGGGTCGGAAGTGGTCGATGTCGAGGATCGAGCCGATCCGTTCGCCGACCGGTTTCCACACCGCCTCGACCTCCATCCCGATTCGGACCTCTTCGGGGTCGACCTCGCCGAGCATGTGCAGGAGGCCGCCGTCCGAGCCGTCGATGGACACCACGGCGGGGATCTCGGGCGACTCGAGCGGCTGCATGTCCCAGGACACGTGACAGATGGAGTACGTCTGCACGGTCCCCGTGTGCTCGACTTCGATCCACCCATCGGTCTCGCGGAAGCATCGCTCGCAGAACATTCGAGGCGGAACGAGGACCCGCTCGCAGCGCCGGCACTCGCGCCCCAGGATCTTCCCGGCACGAAGCCCGTCCAGGAATCGCCCCACGGCGACACCGGCATCCCACGAGTACCGCGCACCGAGCCGGTGGTCGACCGCCCCCACGGCGGAGCGGAACCCCGCGTCGGACAGCGGGTGGCCCCCCGTCGTGTACGGCGGCGTCTGCACGACCGGCAGCCCCGCGGCCGGTTTCGGCGGTGGACCGTCGGTGCCCATCACGACGACCGTCCCGACCTGCATGAGGTCGCCCCAGGCCTGGGCCACACCCCGTTCGGGGATCCCGGGCACCTGCCGCGCTCCCGCCTCCCCCCGCAGCTGCCAGAACAGCTCCGCGACCTTCATAAGGCCAGCCGCCGCGATGGGGTTCCCCACACCGAGCAGGCCGCCCGACGGGCAGGAGGGCAGGTCGCCGTCGCGATCCAGGACGCCGTCGCGTGCCGCCTCCGGAGCTTTTCCTTTCTCGAACAGGAGCAGCCCCTCGAGGTGGTGCAGCTCCTTGTAG
>DASSSA010000117.1:0-54632 GCA_035701505.1 Actinomycetota bacterium | reverse complement strand
CATCCATTCCTTGCCCGTCATCCGCTTCTCTGGCTTCACCAATGCGAACAGGCCCCAGAAAGTGAAGAACACGGACACTTCCATCCCGGACGCCGCGGCGGTCGTCGACAGAATGAGGGTTGGCCAGATCCGGTCCAGGTGACCGTCCCAGGCCACGATGGTGATCTTGTTCTTCTTGTTGAGGCCATCGCGCGCGTCACGCTCGGCGAGCGCCTGCTCGATCAACTTCGTGAGCTCGGCGCTGTCGGTCGAGCCGTTCCCGGTCCGGTCTCCCATGGTCATGCCTTCCTGATCAGGTAGCGGAACACGCCGTCCTCGTGGCTTGCCTCGAGGAGCTCGTTGCCCGAGAGCGTGGCCCAGGACGGGACGTCGGTCTTCGACCCCGGGTCCGTGGCGAGCAGCTCGAACACGTCACCCGGACCGCTGTCCTTCAGGGCCCGGTGCAGCGTGACGAGCGGCCCGGGGCAGGACTGCCCCCTGGCATCGACAGTGGTGGCGGTGATGCTCATCGGCGGGAACCTCCAGACGGTGGTGGGGTGCGCGAGAAGGGATGGGTGCCGGGGCGCGGCCGCTTACCCGCCGGCGCCGGGCACCTTCGGACAGCAGCAGCGGCAGGGGATCATGGCTCCCACGAGCCCGCGGCACCGTGTACGGATCATTGCAACTGCAAATCCTACGTGACTGCTCGGAATCGCGGCAAGCGCCCTACAGGAATCGCCGCCGGGATGGCGGCCAGTAGATCAGTCGGACCTTGGCCCTGACCCGATCGGAAGTGACCGGGCCGAAGTGCCGGCTGTCGGTCGACAGGTCCGGGTTGTCCCCTTCCACCCACCACTCCCCCGTCTCCAGGATCCGCCCGTCCGGCGCGAGCTCGTCGGGGATCCCGGTGATCCGCTTCACCAGCTCGAATCCCGGGCGTGACGGGTGCTCCACGACGACCACGTCCCACCGCCTGAGCTTCCCCGGGGCCACAGCCAGGGCCCAGTCCCCCGGCACGAGCGTGGGAGCCATGCTCGGGCCTCGGACCTCCACCTTGAACGGCTTCCACCGGAGGAAGCTGTAGGCGAAGGCCACTCCCACCGCCGCCCCGGCCACCGCTCGGCCGAGCCTCAGACGGCCCCGGTGATAGGTTCTTCTTGGGACCCCGTTCAAAGGAGGAGGTATGTCCATCCTCGAAGCTTTGCTCAGGCCGAGGCGCGCCGTCCATGCCCACTGCGACCTGCCGTGCGGCATCTACGACCCGGCCCAGGCCAAGATCGAGGCCGAGTCGGTGAAGGCCATCCAGACCCGGTACCAGGACCCCGAGAAGTTCAAGACCAAGGCCGAGACCGTTGACGACTACCGAGCTCGGTGCCTGATCATCAAGGAGCAGCGGGCCAACCTGGTCAAGGACCATCTGTGGGTGCTGTGGACCGACTACTTCAAGCCCGAGCACCTGGAGAAGTACCCCAACCTCCACGAGCTGTTCTGGAAGGCCACCAAGGAGGCAGGGCTGGCCAAGAAGTCGCAGGACCCCCAGCAGGGACAGAGCCTTCTCGACGCGATCGCCGAGATCGACAAGATCTTCTGGGAGACCAAGAAGGCCGCGTAGCACCGATCGGCCCATGAGGGACATCGGCCTCGTCGGCGTGCCCTTCTCCGGCAAGTCGACGCTCTTCACAGCGCTCACGCGCGCCGGCGCGAGGGGCGGCAGCGCGAGCCAGGCGGTGGCAACGGTCCCCGACCCGCGTGTGGAGACGCTCGCCACGATGGAGCGGTCGAAGAAGATCGTCCACGCGCAGGTCCGGTTCACCGACGTGCCGGGAGGGACGTCGTCCGCCCAGGGCATCGCGCAGTTGCGACAGATGGATGCGCTGGCCATCGTGGTTCGGGCCTTCGGGGGCGAGGCGAAGCCGGCGGCCGAGCTGGCCGAGGTGGAGGCCGATCTCGTCCTGGCCGACATGGCGGTCATCGACTCTGCCTTCCAGAAGGCGGAGAAGCGCGCGCGAAGCAAGCCGTCGTCGGAGGTGGACGCGCTGGCGCGGGCGCGCGACTCGCTTCACGCCGAGCGGTTGTTGCGAGACGCAGGTCTGACCGAGGAGGAGAGCAAGGAGCTCCGGGCGATCGGTCCGCTCACGGCGAAGCCGTGGGTCGTGGTGGCGAACCTCGAGGAGGGAACGGAGGTGCCGCCCGAGCTCCCCGAAGGGACCGTCGGCGTGTGGGCGGCGATCGAGGCCGAGACGGCGGAGATGGCGCCGCAGGAGGCCCGTGCGCTCCTGGACGAGTTCGGGGTTCACGAGCCCGGCCTCGACGCCGTGGTCCACGCGTCGTACCGGGCGCTCGACCTCATCACGTTCCTCACGACCGGAGAGGACGAGACGCGGGCCTGGGAGGTGCCGCGAGGGGCAAAGGCGCCCGAGGCAGCTGGCTCCATCCACACCGACCTGGAGCGGGGGTTCATCCGGGCGGAAGTCATCTCCTTCCAGGATCTCGTGGGTGCGGGCAGCATGGAGGCGGCCAAGCACAAGGGCCTCGTCCGGGTAGAGGGCAAGGACTACGTCGTCCGGGAGGGCGACGTAGTGCACGTCCGCTTCGCGGTCTGACCTCGCGAGGTTTCTCTGGCGTTCGTCGGTCCGAAACCTTATATGCTCGGGCCATGGCCGAGAGCTACCGGATCGGGGAGGCGGCCGCGCTCCTGGGGGTCCGGGTGGAGACCCTTCGTAGGTGGGAGCGCGACGGGAAGGTCCGGGTCGCCCGGACCACCGGCGGCCAGCGCCTCGTCCCCGCGAAGGAGGTCGCCAGGCTCCTGACGGAGCGCCGGGACCGGCCGACGGTCACGGCTCGAAGCGTCCGTAACCGGTTCCCGGGCATCGTCACCGAGGTGAAGGGGGACGGCGTGGCGGCGACAGTCGAGATCCTGGCCGGCCCCCACCGAGTCTTGGCCCTGATCACCAGGGAAGCCGCGGACGAGATGGAGCTCGAACCCGGGATGCACGCCGTGGCCACGGTCAAGGCGACGAACGTCATGGTGGAGGTAGGGGAATGAGGCGTGCCCTCGCCGGTATGGGCACGCTTGTGCTCCTCCTCGTTGGGTGCGGCGGCTCGGGTTCCGAGCGCTCGGAGATCACGGTGCTCGCCGCTGCGTCACTCACGGGAGCCTTCACCAGGATCGGCGCGGATTTCGAGCAGGTCAACCCGGACGTCACGGTTCGATTCAGCTTCGGGCCGTCGGACGGGCTGGCCACCCAGATCCTGGAAGGCGCGCCAGCCGACGTCTTCGCTCCGGCCAGCCCGAAATACATGGACCAGGTCCGGTCGGACGGCCCCGGGGTCACGGACCAGGTCGAGTTCGCCCGGAACGAGCTGGCGGTCATCGTTCCATCGGACAACCCGGCCCATGTCGGATCGCTCGACGACCTGGCTCGGCCCGGCGTCAAGCTGGTCCTGGCCGCCGTCGGGGTTCCCGCGGGTGATTACGCGCGGGGAGTCCTGGCGAACGCGGGTATCCAGAAGGGGGCATTGGCCAACCTCGTGTCGAACGAGGAGGACGTGAAGGGAGTCGTTCAGAAGGTGCTCCTGGGTGAGGCCGACGCCGGCATCGTCTACCGGACCGACGTCACCCCCGACATCGAGGTCCGCGTGCGGGAGATCTCCATCCCCGACGGCGAGAACGTCATCGCCACGTACCCGATCGCTGTCATCGATGGTTCCGGCCGCACACCGGTCGCCGGGGCCTTCGTCCGGTTCGTGATCGGACCGGGGCAGGCCACGCTGCGGACCTTCGGGTTCCTCCCGCCCGCCTGACATGGCCGCCCAGAAGCGGACGACCTCCGGGGTCTTCGTGGTCCTGGCCATCCTGGGGATCGCGTTCGTCACGCTCCCCCTCGCTGGGCTGATCCAGCGCACACCGTGGTCGAGGGCCGCCGACGTGCTCACGTCGGACTCCTCGCTCACGGCGCTTCGCTTATCGATCGTGGTGGCGACGTCGGCGGCCGTGCTGTCGCTCGTTCTGGGGTTCCCGATGGCCTGGGCGCTGTCCCGCTCGTCCTTCCCCGGTCGAAGGGTGTTCCGTGCGCTGGTGATCCTGCCGCTCGTGATGCCCCCGGTGGTGGGGGGCGTCGCCCTCCTCGCGGTGTTCGGCCGGCGCGGGTTCCTCGGCGCTCCGCTGTACGACGTCTTGGGGGTGCAGCTCACGTTCACCACACCGGCCGCAGTGCTCGCGGCGGCGTTCGTCTCGTTCCCCCTGGCGGTGCTTGTGATCGAGGCCGGGCTCCGCTCGCTCGACGCGCGACTGGAGGAGGCGGCCGCGTCGCTCGGGGGCTCACGCTGGTACGTGCTCCGGCGGGTGACGCTTCCCATGCTGGCGCCGCAGATCGCTGCCGCGCTCGTGCTGTGCTGGGCCAGGGCGCTCGGCGAGTTCGGCGCGACCATCACCTTCGCAGGGAACCTCCAAGGCCGGACGCAGACGCTGCCGCTGGCGGTGTTCGAACGGCTCCAGACGGACCCGGACGGCGCGATCGCGCTCTCGCTGCTGCTCGTTGCGTTGTCGCTCGCCGTGATCGTGGGTCTCCGAGAGCGGTTCCTGCCAGCCCCATGAGCCTGGTCGTCGACGTCGAGGCTCGCAGGGGCGACTTCACCGTGGTCGCGGCGTTCGAGGCCGCCGCGGGTGAGACCGTCGCCCTGCTCGGCCCAAACGGCGCAGGGAAGTCCACGCTCGTCGCCACGTTGGCGGGCATCGACCCACCGGTGGGCGGGCGCGTCGTTCTCGACCGCGGGACGCTGGACGATGTGGCCGCCGGCCGGCACGTCCCTCCCGAGCGACGGCCGGTGGGGGTGGTATTTCAGGATCGGCTGCTCTTCCCGCACCTCTCGGCCGTCGAGAACGTGGCATTCCCGCTCCGGGCGGTCGGCGTCGCGCGCCGCGAGGCCCGGAGGAGAGCCGCCGATCTCCTGGCACACCTGGGCCTGGCCGAGAGGGCCGGCGCCCGCCCCGCCGACCTGTCCGGCGGCGAGGCGCAACGGGTCGCTTTGGCCAGGGCCCTGATCCGCGAGCCCCGGCTCCTCCTGCTCGACGAGCCGCTCGCGGCACTCGACGTGCGGGCCCGCACACAGGTGAGGGCTCTCGTGCGGCGCGAGCTCATCGGGTTCGCGGGGGTTCGGCTCATCGTGACGCACGATCCGGTCGAGGCAATGAGCTTGGCCGATCGGATGGTGCTCGTGGAGGACGGACGGGTCACGCAGATCGGGACGCCTGGCGAGGTTCGCGCGGCGCCCCGCACGCCGTACGCGGCGGAGCTCGTTGGCATGAACCTGTTCACGGGTCGGCTCGAACGACTCGAGGCCGGAGCCGGTCGGCTCGTCACGTCGGACGGTGACGTCGTCGTGGCCTGGCCCCCGGGGATCGGCGGCGCGCTCGAACCGGTCATCGGCCTGCTTCGTCCGGCCGACGTCTCGCTTCACGTCCGACCACCCGAAGGAGCCTCGGCTCGCAACGTGCTGACCGGCTCCGTGACCTCCGTCAGCGTGGAGGGGGAGCGAGCGCGCGTGCGAATCGACGCGTCCCCCCCGCTGGTGGCCGAAGTGACCCTGGGATCGGTCGAGCGGCTCGGCATCCGGGAGGGGGCGCGGCTGTGGGCCTCATTCAAGGCAGTCGAGGTGCGGGTCCAGGCGATCTGAAAGCCGTCGGGTTCCGGCTTCAAGTGACTGAGACTTTCCGCCTTCCCCGGGTACCCTTACGGAGCCCATGGCCCCAGACAGCCCGCAGGATCCCCAGTCGAACGACGCCGAGGTCGGTGAGCTCGAGGAGGACGAGGGCCGGCACTCGTTCCTCCGCGAGGTTCCCGTCCTCGTCCTGGTGGCCCTCGTCGTCGCCCTGGTCATCAAGACCTTCCTGGTCCAAGCGTTCTTCATCCCGTCCTCATCGATGGAGCCGACGTTGATGCCCGGCGACCGAGTCCTGGTCAACAAGCTGGCCTACCGGTTCGGCGACCTGCATCGGGGCGACGTGGTGGTGTTCCAGAACCCGAACGAGGCGGCGCTCCCCGATCGGAACGCCGTCGAGGCCCTGTTCCACTGGCTCGGCGAGGGACTCGGCTTCCAGCAGCCGGAGAACGAGGACCTCATCAAGCGCGTGATCGGACTCCCCGGCGACACGATCGCCATCCGTGATCACACGGTCATGGTGAACGACGATCCGATCGTCGAGCCGTACCTCACGAAGGAGGCGCTGGGCTCGATGAGCGACTACGGACCGGTGACGGTCCCCCAGGACGACCTGTTCGTCCTGGGCGACAATCGCGGCAATTCTTCCGACTCGCGCGTGATCGGGTTCGTCCCCGAAGGCAACGTGGTTGGGCGGGCCTTCGTGATCATCTGGCCGCCGGGGGACGCGGGAGGCCTGACCTCAGGCTAGGGC
The DNA here is from genome assembly GCA_035701505.1 of Actinomycetota bacterium. Lineage (GTDB taxonomy): Bacteria > Actinomycetota > UBA4738 > UBA4738 > HRBIN12 > AC-69. The sequence continues at coordinate 48,238 of DASSSA010000117.1, read as the reverse complement.
GCGTCGGAGCCGAACCTTCATCCATGGCCGGTGGAGAAGGCGGAGGAGTCCCCGGCATAGCTTGGCCGTCGGGTCCGGGATTCGTTTCCATCTCTCCACGAAGACTCCTCCGCCCGATCGGGTCTTCTTCCTGGCGTTCGATCATCACCTCGGCCTGTTGCTTCATCGCGTGGGCAGCCGGCATCGCGATGGCACTCCAGCTGGTCAAGTTCCCCACGATCGCGATGTTCGCGTTCTTCCTGGTCGGGCTGCCGGCGGCCGCCCTCCTCGGCCTGCTGACCGAGCGGCTGGCTCGGTTCCTCGAGCCGACGAACGTGATCGCACGCTCGACGCGCCTCCAAGCAACTGCACTCCTCACCCTGCTCGCGTTTGCGGTCCCCATCCTGGGCTCGCGATACGTGCCGGGGATTCGGCTGTCCCCACTTCAGGATCCTCCGGGTCATCCGACGATCGCTTTCTCGGCGAGCGGTCTCGACGGCAACGCCGAGATCTACCTCATGCGCGGGAGCGCGCGTGATGTGACCAGGTTGACCGTCGACCCCGCGTCCGACCTCGGTCCCTCGCTCTCCCCCGACGGGTCGCAGGTCGCCTTCGTCAGCACGCGAGACGGTGACCCCGACGTGTACGTCCTGCGTGTGGACAACCCGAGCTCGATCCGCCAGCTCACCGACGAGCCGGGGAACGACTTCGCGCCGACGTGGTCGCCCGACGGGACGACGATCGCCTTCACCAGCTTCCGCGCGGGCAACGCCGACATCTGGACCTTGGACGTCAACGGAGGCGACCTGTCGAACCTGACCGCCCGATCCCTAGCGGACGAGTCCGAGCCGTCATGGTCGCCCGACGGGACGGCCATCGCGTTCACCAGGTCCAGAGGCGGAATCGGCAGTATCTGGATCGTTCCTACGGACGGTGGTCAACCCTCCCTCGTGACTCCCGGTTCGGTCCTTTGGGCGAGCAGCCCCCAGTGGTCAGGGGACGGGGCCGGGATCTGCTTCGATGGGTTCGCTCGGGGCGCGGTGCGTTCGGACATCTTCACCATTCGGCCCGACGGGACGGGCCTGGTGCGTGTGACCTCGGATCCTTCGGCCGAGTCGTACTGCCATTGGTTCGACCACGATCGCTACCTGTGGCTCGTCAGCGACCTCCCCGACCTCGGCTACGCCTTCGCGTACTACGTCCCCTCGTCGGGTGGAGAGATCACGTTGTTCCTTCGGGGTTAGGTCGGGGGATCCCCTTCTTCGCCGCCCATTCGTCGAGGAGGCGATAGGCCTCCTCTTTCTCGATGGGCCCTCGGTCAAGACGGATCTCCATCAGCTCGTCGCGGGCCTCGCCCACGATCGGACCGGGGCCGACGCCGAGGTGGGCCATGACCTCGTTCCCGTCGAGCGGCGGGCGCATGGCCTCCAGGTTCTCCTGCTCGGCCAGCCGGGCGATCCGTTCCTCCAGGTCGTCCTGGAGGGCCTGGAACTGCTTGGCCCGGAACCGGTTCCCGGTCGTCACGTCGGCCCGCGTCAGCTGGTTCAGCTTGTCGAGCAGCGGGCCGGCGTCCCGAACGTACCGGCGAACGGCGCTGTCGGTCCACCCCTCGCCGTACCCGTGGAACCGCAGATGCAGCTCGACGAGCGTGCGAACGTTCTCCATCACGGTGTTCGGGAACCGGAGTGCGCGCAGACGCTCCTCGGCCATCCGGGCGCCGACGGTCTCGTGATGGTGGAACTGCACGCCCTCCGGCGTCACCTGACGGGTTCGAGGCTTGCCGATGTCATGCAGCAGCGCCGCGAGGCGCAGCTCCAGGTCGGGCTCCGTCCGCTCCACGACCGCGAGCGTGTGGTGGAACACGTCCTTGTGCCGGTGCACGGGGTCCTGCTCCAGCCGCAGCGCGGGAAGCTCGGGGAGGAACTCGTCGGCCAATCCGGTGTTCACCATGAGCTCGAGCCCCTTCGACGGTTTCGGCGTGAGGAGCAGCTTGGCGAGCTCGTCGCCGATCCGTTCGGCCGATACGATGCCCAGCCGTTCTCGCATCCGCTCGATGGCGTGCACCACCCTCGGCGTGGGGGTGAGGTCGAGCTGGGAGACGAACCGGGCGGCTCGCAGCATCCGCAAGGGGTCATCGGAGAACGCGATCTCTGGGTCGAGGGGCGTGTCGAGCCGTCGCGCTGCCAACGCCTTCACCCCGCCGAACGGATCGAGGAACTCCCCTTCTGGGAGGCGAACGGCCATGGCGTTGATGGTGAAGTCCCGGCGCGACAGATCGGTCCGGATGTCGCGGGCGAACGTGACCGCCGGCTTGCGCGTTTCCTCCGGGTAGACCTCCTCGCGGAAGGTTGTGATCTCCAGGACCGTGTCGCCCTTCCGCGCGCCCACGGTGCCGTACCTGACCCCGACCAGCTTGCGGCTGTCGGCCCACCCCTGGAGCAGCTTGATGGTCTCCCGGGGAGGCGCGTCGGTGGCCAGGTCGAGCTCGGCGCCTTCCTTGGTCCGGCCGAGCACGAGGTCCCGCACGACCCCGCCAACCAGGTACAGCTCGTGCCCGGCCATGCGGAAGCGCTCGCCGAGTTCCGTGGCGACGGGAGGGACCTCCACGCGCGCGCCCTCCTCCGGGCGCGTGGGACGGGCCATGGCCCGGTCAGGATACCCCCGGCAGCTGGGCGCCCTGCGATAGCGTGCGCCGCGTGGCCACCGCGCTCGGGTTCGTGTGGACGCTGCCGAACACGGTGCTCGGGGTGCTCCTCGGCCTGATCACGTTCCAGCGGCCCAGGATCCATGGTGGAGCCCTCCTGTTCGATCGCGGTCCTCGCGGCCTGAGTTGGGTGATGTCGAGGATGCACCGGAGCGCGATGACCGTCGGGTTCGTGATCCTGTCGGCGGTGCCGCTCGATGGGACACTCCTCACGCACGAGCAGCACCACGTCCGCCAGTACATGGCGTGGGGCCCGCTGTTCATCCCCGCGTACCTCGTGCTCGCCGTGCCGTTCGGGTACCGCCGCCACCCGTTCGAGCGCGCCGCCCGCCGCGCGGCTGGCGAGCCGGAGGCCTAGATCAGCTGCGGGGTCCCCCGGGTCATCACACCGCGGAGCGCGAGGTTGAAGTCGTGCGGGGTGGTGGAGGCCCGGCGTCCGTCGTCCTCGGCGATGAGGCCGTCCTTCACCATCTTCACCAGGGCCTGGTCGAAGGTCTGCATGCCGTAGTACGTGCCCTCGGCGATGACGTCGCGGATCTGGATCGTGGACTCCGGGTCGATGATCCGCTCGTAGACCCGGCCGGTTGCGATCATGACCTCCACGGCGGGAACCCGCCCCTTTCCGTCGGCCCGGGCGACGAGGCGTTGCGACACGATGCCACGAAGCGCGCCGGCGAACGAGGTGCGCACCTCCCGTTGTTGCTGCGGGGGGAACAGGTCGAGGAGACGATTGATCGTCTCGGTGGCGTCGATCGTGTGCATCGTGGAGATGACCAGATGCCCGGTCTCCGCCGCCTGGATGGCGGACAGGGCCGACTCGGGGTCGCGGATCTCGCCGATGAACACGACATCCGGATCCTGGCGGATGACGTGGCGGAGCGCTTTGGCATACGACTCGGTATCGAGGCCGATCTCGCGCTGCTGGATGATCGAGAGGTCGTCCTCGTGGACCACCTCGATGGGGTCCTCGATGGTCACGACGTGCGCGCGCCGGGTCCGGTTGATGTGGCCGATGACCGCGGCGATCGTGGTGGTCTTGCCCGTCCCCGTGGGACCGGTGAGCAGTACGAGCCCGCGGCTCGAGTCTGACAGGTCCTTCATCACCGGCGGAAGGAGCAGCTCCTCGAACGTCGGTACCTCCGCACGAACCCGCCGGATGGCCAGGCCCACGTTCCCTCGCTGGCGGAACGCGTTCACTCGGAACCGCCCCACACCGGGGAGTGTGTAGCCGAAGTCCGCTTCGTTCGTGGCGGCGAACTCTCGCATCTTGTGATCGGGCATCAGCTGCGCGGCGAACGTCTGGGTCTCGATCGGCGTCAGCGACTCGAAGCTGGTCGGCCGGAGCGAGCCATCCACGCGGATGAACGGGACGTTGCCAGCCTTGAGATGAAGGTCGCTCGCGCCCATCTCGACGGCGAACCGGAGCAGCTCGGCGATGTCCATCCCCAATCAGTCGTCGGCGGGCCTCCCGTCCACCTTGAGGTCCGCTGCCGCGTCGGGCGCCACCATCTGGCCGGCCTCACGGCGTTCGGCCACTTCGCGGCGGGCCTCCCGGCGCCTGCCCCACCACCTGGTCCCCAGGATGAAAGCGACCAGGAGCACAAGGATGCCCAGTCCGACCGGCGTCAGATAGCCCTTCCACCGCTCGTACGAGGCACCGATGAGGTAGCCGAGGAGCGCGTTGCCGATCCCCCACACCACCGAGCCGGCGACGTCATACAGGAGGAACCGCCGCCACCGCATGTGCGCCACCCCGGCAAGGAGGAACCCAGCACTCCGCACGAACGGGATGAACCGGCCCAGGAACACGGTCTTTCCCCCGTGGCTCCGGTAATACCGATCCGCCCGCTCCAGGCGTTCGGGCGTGATGAACAGCTTGCGCCCGTGGCGCTCCAGGAAACCTCGACCGAACCGCCGACCGATCAGGTAGCCGACGTTGTCCCCCAGGATGGCCCCGACGCACGCGGCGACGGCCACCCACGGAAGCGAGAGCTCGCCGAGGCGCGCATAGAATCCGCCGATGATGACGAGGGTCTCGCCGGGAACGATGACCCCCGCACCCACCGAGTTCTCGAGGAACGTGGCCGCACCAACGATGGCGTATCCCCAGGGCGCCGAGAGATACGGACGCAGGAGTTCGATGATGCGATCGACCACGGGGGGCAAGTATAGGTTGGGTCCTCGGCGCGGCCGGCGGTGAGAACTCGAAGCGAGGTCTCCGCGGGCGGCGTCGTATACCGCCGTTCGGACGAGGGCGTGGAGGTCGTCCTGGCGGCCCGGCGGACCCGACGGGGAGATCTGGCGTGGGGCCTGCCCAAGGGCCTGGTCGAGCCGGACGAGACCCCCGAGCAAACGGCCGTCCGAGAAGTCCAGGAGGAGACCGGGCTGGAGGCCGAGGTCGAGGCCTCCCTGGGAGAGATCCGCTACTTCTATGTCTGGGAGGGCGTGCGGATCCGAAAGGCCGTTCACTTCTTCCTGATGCGCGCGACGGGGGGTGACGTCTCACAGCACGACCACGAGATGGAGGACGTGCGATGGTTTCCCCTCTCGGTCACGCGTCGTCGGGCAACGTACAAGGGCGAGCGCGAGGTCCTCCAGCGGGCGGCCGAGCGCCTCGCATGACGCCGGTCCAGGCGGTCGTCGGCGTCGTCGTCGGGTTCGTGGCCGGCGTGGGGTCGGGCTTGTTCGGCGTCGGTGGGGGATCCGTGACGACGCCGGCCATCAACGTCCTGCTGGGCGGCACGGCCATCCAGGCCGTAGCGACGCCGCTTCCCGTGATATTTCCCACCTCGGTCGTCGGCGCCATCACGTATGGGCGGGCCGGGGAGGTGAGCTTCCGGGCCTTCCGGTGGGCGGTCGGACCGGGGATCGCCGGAGCCATCGTTGGAGCGGTCCTCACCGAGGTGGTGAACGCCCACCTGCTCCTGGTCATCACCTCGGCCGTCATCGGCTGGACCGGATTCGAGGTCATCCGGGGCCGCCGGCCCAGCGTCCCCTGGAAGCTGGGGATGACTCCCGGTTGGAAGTACGCGGCCATCGGCCTGGTCGCCGGCTTCGTCTCGGGCCTGCTCGGGATCGGGGGAGGCGTCATCATGGTCCCCGCATTCACCACGTTGATCGGCATGCCCCTCAAGCGGGCCTTGGGAACGTCGCTGGTGACGATCTCCGCCCTCGTCGTCCCCGGGACCATCGTGCATGCAGCCTTGGGGCACATCGACTGGCTGATCTTCCTGGTCCTCACGGCAGGGGTCGCCCCCGGGGCGTGGGTGGGGGCGAAGATCGCGCTCGGCGCGAAGGAGGGGACCCTCCGGGTGGCGGTCGGCGCATTCCTCCTGGCCATCTCGGTCGTCTACGGCGCTCGGGAGTTGGCGTCCCTGCTCCGGGGCCACGGGTAGGATGAGCCCGCTCACCATGCCTCGCTTCGCCGGGCTCCTCCTCGTCGCCTTCGCGCTCCTCCTGCTCCCGGTCCCGGAGTCGGTCGCGCAGGAGCCGGCCGTCCGCCTGACGTTGGTCGCCCAGACCCCGTGGAACTCCACGATCGAGCGGACGCTGGTGGTCAAGATCAGGGCTCAGAACCTGAGCGACCAGCCCCTGACGAACCTGTCCGTGGGATGGACATTGTGGGGTCCGGTGACCACCCGCACCGGGTACGAGGAGTCGCTGACCACCGATCCAGAGAGCGCGGTGTCCATCGCCGGAAACACCATCGTCCAGGAGGGGACGATCGAGCCCGGCGGATCCCGGGTGTTCACCGTTCGGATGACGCTCGAGTCCGATCTGATCAGCACGACCGAGTCGCTGATCTACCCACTGAAGATCGACCTCCGGACCGGGTTCACCTCGCTCGTCGCCATCCGGACCCCAGTGATCTTCCTGGTTCGGCAGCCCCAGACGCCGCTCCGCCTGGTCTGGACTTTCGTCCTGCACGAGCCGGTGTGGTTCGACCCCAACGGCGTCTTCACCTCGACCTCCCTGGAGCGGGACCTCGCGCAGAGCGGGCGCCTGGCGGGGGAGATCCGCGCCCTGCTGGCCATGACGCAGGACCGAGCGCAGACCCCCGTCGACATCGCGGTGTCCCCGGTGCTCCTCGCCGACCTGGCCCAGATGCGCGCCGGCTACACGGTGATCGACGGGGGCGAGCGCAGACAGGTCAAGGAGGGCACCGGCGGTGCGGCGGCCGCGGCCAGGGCCATCGCCGACCTGCGGCAGATCGTCGGCGCGCCCGAGGTGGAGTTGTCGGCGCTCCCGTTCGCGGCGCCCAACCTTCCCTCCCTCTCGTTCGGCGGGCTGTCGCCTGACCTCACCACGCAGCTCCAGCGGGGCAGGGACAGTGTGGACTCGATCCTCGGCCGCGAGCCCCATCCAGGCCTCCTGCGCCCACCTGGCTCGGCCATCGACCCCGCCAGCCTGGACCACCTGACCGAGCGCGGCGTCCGGCTGGTGATCGTCGATCCGTCGACGGTGCCGCCCGCGAGCCAGCCCCTCGGATTCGCTCCGCCGCCGATCACGTCCCTTCGCACCTCCTCCGGACCGGTGACGTCGCTCGTCTCCGATCCGAACGTCGGAGCGATGCTGAGCTCCGAGCTCGTCACGGAGGATCCGGTTCGCGCAGCGCAGGCGGTGCTGGGCGAGCTCGCGGCCATCTGGCTCGAACAGCCCGGGGTCGATCGCGGGATCGCCATCACCTTCCCCGAGGAGTTCCACCCATCGGGCGCGTTCTTCGGCCAGCTGGTGCGGGGAGTAGCGGGCGCGCCGTGGCTCCGGAAATCCACGGCCTCCGAGATGGCCGAGGCCTTCCCGCCAACGTCCGAAAGCAAGCTCGCCGCCACCGACCTCGTGACGTTTCCCCGCACGTACGTCGACATCATCAAGGAGACCCGGAGGTGGATCCAGGCCTATCGCACGATGCTCGTCGACGAGAGCACCCAGCCGGACCGGCTCGACACCAAGCTCTTGCTGGCGGAGGCGGGGCAGTTCCTCGTAGATCAGTCAACCGGCCTCTCCTTCGTCGGGTCTGCGCGTGAGGAGGTCGGATCGGTCTTCAGGAAGATTCGGCCAGACACCAAGCTGATCACGCTCACCTCGAACTCCGGGACCGGGGTCCCCATCCGGGTCACGAACGGCAATCGGGAGCCGCTGCGCGTGTCCGTGCGGCTGGTCTCGTCGCATCTCAGCGGATCGCCGCAGTCATCGTTGGTCCTGAAGGCCGATTCCACACAGACCGTGAACTTCGACGTCCAACTGAACACGAGCGGACGGTTCAGCGTGGACGTGAACGTGACCTCGCCGTCTGGGCGGGTCATCAACACGGGCAAGCTGATCGTCCGATCCACCGCCTACAACCGGTTCGCGCTGTTCATCACGATCGGTGCGGCGCTGTTGGCGCTGCTGGTGTGGGCCAGGAGGTTCGTGCCACGTCGGACCTCCTCGTGACGCCGGATACGCCCGAAGGCGTCGACCTCCCCCCGGAGGACTCACCGGCCGCGTTCGTTCGAAACACCGCGGTGATGTCGGTGGGCACAGCGCTCTCCCGGGTGACCGGGTTCCTGCGCCTGTCGGCCATGGCCTATGCCCTGGGGATCGCCGAAACCCGCCTGGCCGACGCCTACAACATCGCCAACATCACACCGAACATCATCTACGAGCTGGCGCTGGGAGGGATCCTTTCGTCGGTCTTCGTCCCGGTCTTCGTGGAATGGCTTCAGTCCAAGGGGCGCGAAGCGGCGTGGGACGTGGCCCGCAAGGTGCTGGGCATCGCGGCCGTCTCCCTGTCCATCATCTGCGTCTTCGGCATCGTGCTCGCGCCCTGGATCATCCGCCTGTACACCGTGGGCGTGCCGCCTGGCCAGCGGCAGGTCGTTCAGGAGCTGGCCTCCTTCTTCCTGCGTTGGTTCATGCCCCAGATCGTGTTCTACGGGATCGGCGCGGTGGCCACGGGGCTGCTGAACGCGCACCGGCGATTCACCGTGCCCATGTTCGCGCCGATCCTGAACAACCTCATCGTCATCGCCACGTTCCTGACCTTCGCGGCGATGTCGCACCAGGGGCAGGCCGTCCTGGCGACGGGACCGCAGAAGCTGGTGCTCGCAATCGGCACCACGCTCGGCGTGGTGGTGATGACCGTCGCGCTGTGGCCGTCGCTCCGCCGCCTCGGGTTCCGGTACCGGTGGCGGCCCCGGTGGATCGACGAGGCCGTGGTCCGGATCGCGCACCTGGCGAAGTGGGTGGTCGTCTACGTCGTCGCGAACCAGCTCGGATACCTGGTGGTCCTGATCCTCGCGGCTCGCGTGAAGGGCGGCTACACGGCGTACGCGGCGGCATTCATTCTGTTCCAGCTGCCGCACGCCATCTTCGTCGTGTCCGTGTTCACCGCGCTCCTCCCGGCCATGTCGTCGCGATGGGTGGACGGCGACCGGCGTGCCTTCCGTGAGCTCCTGGCACGAGGGATCCGGTGGACCGCCGTCATCGTCGTGCCGGCCGCCCTCGGCTACCTGGTGCTCGCCGTTCCCATCGTGCGGCTGCTCCTCGAACACGGGGAAACCCGTCCGAAGAGCACCGACCTCGTGGCCGGCATCCTCGTGTTCTTCTCCCTCGGCCTGTTCTCCTTCTCCACGTTCCAGTTGCTGCTTCGGGCGTACTACTCGATGCAGGACACCAGGACGCCGGCGCTCGTGAACATCGCGGCCGTCGGGCTGAACGTGGTCGTCGACCTGCTGTTCGTCCTGGCCCTGGGCATGGGGGTTCGGGGACTCGCGCTCGGGCACGCCACGGCCTATACCTTCGGGTCGATCACGCTGCTCGCCTTGATCCGACGCCGGCTCGGCGGGATCGACGGGAGGCGGATCCTCTCCGGGCTGTCTCGGACGTTCCTCGCCGCGGGGGTCACGGCAGGGGTGGCCTGGGTGGCGTCCAGGGCGATCGGGGGATGGGTCGACACCGGCACCCCCGGCGGGCAGGCCGTCCAGGTCCTGGGGGCCGTGGTCGCCGGGATCCTGGCTTTCGTGGCGACGGCACTCATGTTGCGGGTGGACGAGGTCGATGTAGTGCGGAGGCAACTCGTGGCGAGGTGGCACCGATGAAGACAGCAGCGCTCCGAGACGAACGCGGGCTCACGGGAACCTACGTGGTCCTGTGGCTGGTGATCCTGGCGGCATTGGGCGTGGCCGGCTTCGACGCCGGCTCGATCGCACTCACCCAATACAAGGTGACGAGCGCCGCTTCGGATGCGGCGCTGGAGGCGGCCACCGTCTTCAAGGAGACCGGGGACCGCAACCAGGCCTACAGGGCGGCCGTGGAGTTGGTGAAGCACGAAGCGCCCGGGTCCCTGATCCCGGCCAAGGACGGCTTCTCCATCGACCCCCGGACCGGCAGGGCGACCATCGTGGTGGTGAAGAGGGCCTCCACCCTGATCGCCGGCCGGATCGGCTCACTCGACTCTCTCGTCAGGGCGAAGGCCAAGGAGACCTCGGGCCCCTCGACCGTCTGAGGGCATCGGCGGTTCGAGGGTTCCCGCCCGTTTTGCCGCAGGCAGGGACGTAGACTCAGCGGATGAGGACCGAGCAACAACCGCCCACCGTGCTCGCCGGCCGGTACGCCCTTGAGCTGGAGCTGGGCACGAGCGGGACGGGCACCTCCTGGAGCTCCACCGACACGGTCCTTGACCGCCGCGTCGTCGTGAAGCTGATCAGCCCGGAGCTCGCCCGCGAGCCCGCGTTCGCCGAACGACTCGACCTGGAGCTCCGGATGGTGGCCCTGGCGTCGCATCGGGGCCTGGCCCGGCTCCTCGACACCGGGAAGGACGACGGCATCGCGTTCATCGTCCGAGAGCACGTCGAGGGCGACAGCGCTCGGAGCATGATCGCCCGCGATGGGAACGTCCCCGTGGAGCAAGGAGCCGGCCTCGTGCGCGGCGCGCTCGACGCGATCGCCGCCGCGCACGAGGCCGGCGTCCTGCATCTCGACTTGAAGCCGGAGAACGTCTTCGAGTGCACGGACGGAACGATCCGCGTCTGCGATCTCGGGTTCGGTGAGGCCGTCGTTCGTTCGATGCCACCGCACCAGGCGATCGAGATCCTCCAGCCGGCGCCGATCGCACCCGAAGCCGCCGCCGGAGCGCCGCCCGACGTTCGAACCGACGTCTGGGCCGCGGGCGCGCTCTTGTACGAGCTCCTTACCGGCCGGGCGCCGGAGGCTGGAGACCTGTCCCCGAGGGAGCATCGGCCCGACGTCACCCGCAAACTCGACGAGGTCGTGCGAAGGGCGCTGTCCCCGGAGCCCGACGACCGTTTCGCCACCGCCGGCGAGTTCGGATCCGCGCTCCGCGACGCGGCGGGGTCAGCCCCGCAGCGGGTAGCGGCGCCGACGCACCGGTCAGGACTCCAGGACACCGCGGTCGTCGCACCGGCGGTGGCGGCGCCGGCCCGGCTCTCGATATTCCGGACGTGGTTCGTGGTCCCACTTCTCGTGGTCGTGATCGCGGCGATCGCACTGGGGGCGGGGGTGTGGCTCGGCAAGCTGGAGCTTGGTGGGCCGGTCGGGATTCAGTTCGGGACCACCGAGGAGAGTCCAGCGCCTGCCACCCGGCTCGTTCCCTTCGAGAGTGTCGCCCCGGTCGACCCGTACGGTGACGGCGACGAGAACAAATCCGGGATGCCGCTCGTGGACGACGGCGATCCACTGACCGCGTGGAAGTCCGAGAACTACTACGACGGAACGTTGAACAACAAGCCCGGCATGGGGATGCTGTTCGATCTGGGGACACGCCAGACCGTCAGCGGCTTCCGGCTCCAGACCCCCTTCCCCGGATATCGGTTCGCCGTCGTCGTGGGTGACGACCTGAACGCCATGATCGCCGGCGCTCGCCCCACGTTCACCGCCGCCGACGACATGCGTGAGTCGATCGAGCCAGCCACCGGCCGATACGTGCTGCTGTGGATCACGTCGGTCGTCCCCACCGACGACGGATACCGCGCGGAGGTGGGTGACTTCCGGGTGGTGGGACCGGCCTGATGCCGGCCGAGGAGCGCGACGAGGACCTGGTGCGTCGCGCGGTGGATGGGGATCGAGCAGCGTTCGGGATCATCGTGGAGCGCCACGAGCGCCGCGTGTACAACCTGGCCCTCCGGATGACGGGGCGCGAGGAGGACGCTCGCGATGCCACGCAGGACGCGTTCCTAGTGGCGCTTCGCAAGCTCGCGTCGTTCCGCGGCGAGGCCGCGTTCACCACGTGGTTGCATCGGGTGACCGTGAACGCCTGCTACGACCTGCTCCGCAAGCGAAGCCGATCCCCGCTGCTCAGCACGGCCGACGATCACGAGCCGGAGCCACCGGCGTGGCCCGACCATGCCGATGCCACCGACCTGTCGATCGACGTCCAGCGAGCCCTGCTCGCCGTCCCGGAGGACTATCGAGTGGTGATGATCCTCCACGACGTCCAGGACCTGCCGTATGAGGAGGTCGCCGCGATCGTCGGGATCCCCGTGGGCACGGTCAAATCGCGCCTGCACCGGGGCCGGGTGGCGCTGGCTCGGGCCCTCCGTGGCGGTCCGGAGCGGGAACGTCCGGAGCCGGCGGGACCGTCAGACGAGGCGAGATCCAGATGACGCACCCCGAGGAGCAACTCTCCGGCTACGTCGAGGGCACGCTCGAAACGGACGAGCGGGCCGAGGTCGACGCGCACCTGGCGACCTGCGCCACCTGCCGGGAAGAGATCGACCTGTCGACCCGGGCAATGACCATGCTCCGCGAGCTCCCCGAGGTGCCAGTCCCGTTCGGGACGACCAGACGGGTGATGGCGGAGGCCGGGAAGGAACGGACGTCGCGGGCCCATCGTTCCTGGGGCGGCTGGACGCAGTGGGCCGCAGGGCTGGCCGCGGCGGCGGTCCTGGTCGCCGTGGTCGCTGTGGCCATGCCACGCCTTGGCCAGGAGGCGTTAACGGAGTCGGCCGGGGGCGGTGGCGCCCAGGCGCCACCCACCCCCGCGCCGGGCATGGAGGCGGCGACTACCGGTGCGGTGCCCCTGGAGCTCCAGCCGAACGCCGACTACGACGCCACGAAGCTCGAGCGATTGGCGGATTCGTCTGCTCAGCGGTCCAGCTCCAAGACCACCCTGGCCGCACCATCGGCGGCGGATGCGTCAGCGGCCCGGGCCGAGGGCGCCACAGCCTGCCTGGCCAGGCCCGGCGGCCTGACCGGCCGGGACCGGCTGGTGCGGCTGATCCAGGCCACGTTCCAGGGCCAGCCGGCCTACATCGGCGTGTACCTCGAGCAGCCCGGCGCCGACGAGCCGGCCGATCGCATCGTGATATGGGTCGTGGCCAGACAGGACTGTTCCACCCTCTCGTACTCGTTCAAGCGCCTGTAGTCCCCGGGCGGCTCGGCCCATCGGTATCTGGAAGCTTCGAGCGAACACTCGTAGAGTTATCGGTCGTGAGGTACCGGGTCGAAGCGGTCGCCGCGGCCTGCGACGTGTCGGTCGACACGGTGCGCTACTACCAGTCGAAGGGTCTGCTCCCCCCGCCCGGCCGGGAGGGCCGGGTCGCATGGTATGGCACGGAGCACGTGGACCGGATCCGCGAGATCCGGGCGCTGCAACGGAAGGGCCTGACGCTCGCCGCGATCAAGCGGGTCGTCGAGGGCGGCCTCGGAAGAGTCGACGCCGACCTCGCGGCCGCCGTCGCCGCCGCCCAGTCGGAGGGAGGGAGGGACGAAGGTGCACTGTCCCTCGATCAGTTCGCCGCGGCGAGCGGCGTGCCCGCGTCTCTGATCCAGGCCGTGGAGCGTGAGGGCATCCGTCTGTCCCGCCCGGTCGACGGCGAGGAGCGCTACGCCCCGGCCGACATCCAGACGGTCCGAGCCGCCCTGAAGCTCCTCGAGTTCGGCCTTCCCCTCGGGGAGCTGCTGTCGCTGGCCAGGCAGACGCACGAGGCCATGCTCGGACTGGCCCAGCGAGCGGTGGAGCTGTTCGACGATCACGTGCGAAAGCCCATCCGCGATACGGCTGCCTCGGACGAGGAGGCAGCGTCCCGGCTCGTCGAGGCGTTCAGGACGTTGCTCCCCGCCGTCACCGACCTCGTGGCGAACCACTTCCGCCGGGTCCTGCTCGGCGTGGCCGAGGATCACATCGAACGGGTGGGTGAGTCCGCCGAGGTGGAGGCGACCCGGGCGGAGTCCCAGCGCATGGGCCGTACCCTGCCGTGAGGGACGAGGGCCTGCCGCAGGGGGAGGAGAAGGCCCGCCGTGTCCGCGACATGTTTGATGCCATCGCCGGCCGGTACGACCTGGTGAACCGGGTGATGACGTTCGGCATGGATGTCGGGTGGCGGCGACGCGCCGTTCGCCAGCTCCGGCTGCCCGGTGGGGCTCTGGTCGGCGACCTGGCCTGCGGAACCGGCGACCTCTGCCGGGAGCTTTCTCGCGACGGATACCGGGCCGTGGGGTTCGACTTCTCCCTCGGCATGCTGGCGAAGGCCACCGCCGACGTGCCGCTCGTTCAGGCGGACGTCCTGCGCCTGCCGCTGGCCGATCGATCGATCGATGGCGCCACCTGTGGGTTCGCCCTGCGAAACGTGGTGGACCTGGGCGCGTTCCTCGCCGAGATCGCCAGGGTGGTCCGGCCGGGTGGGCGGATCTCGCTCCTCGAGGCCTCGCAACCGGACGGCCCACTGATGCGGGCCGGGCACGCCGTTTACTTCCGGCGGATCGTACCGATGATCGGCGGCCTGTTGTCGGACCGCCAAGCCTACGCATACCTCCCCAGGTCGATGGCCTACCTCCCGCCGGTGGCGGAGATGGTCACCGCCGTCCGGGACGCCGGGTTCCCCGATGCCGAGCGCGTCCCGCTCTCCGGCGGAATCGCGCAGGTGCTGGCGGGGACGCGGGCGTGAGGCGAACGGGAGGTGCGGCGCACATGAGGCGGACGTGAGGAAAAGGCCGACGCTCGTGGCCAAGGCCCGAAAGCTCGGACCGGCGTTCGACCTCCTGGCGAACTATCGGGCGGGCGGGTTCTTCTTCGAGCGCTCGGGCCTGGGGCTCGCGGGGATGGGCGTGGCCGGCCGTATCCGAGCGAAGGCGGGGCCCGAGCGCATCCTGCGCCTCGCCCAGCTGACCACAGAGGCTCTCCGCGCGATCCGTCGGGAGGACGAGGGGCCATCGCCGATCGCCGTCGCGGCGATCCCCTTCGACGATCGGTGGGCGGCGGACGCGTTGATCCCCTCTCGAGTCGTCGCCCGTCACGTGCCCGACGAGACCTGGGAGCTCGACGTGTTCCCCGACGGGTTCGCGCCGCCCGACGCCGAGCGCGAGGGATGGACGGGCCGGGAGGTCCCCCATGACGCCTTCCACGACATCCAGCTTCGTCCCGACCCGGAGCCCGACGATTACTCGGAAGCGGTGGCCGGCGCGGCCAAGCGCATCCGCGCGGGGAGCCTCCGAAAGGTCGTCCTGGCCCGCACGCTCCTGGTCGATGCGGAACGATCGCTCGACGCGAAGCAGCTCCTGTGGCGTCTTCGAGCGGTTGACCCCGATTGTTACGCCTTCGCGTCGCCCGAGCCGCCCCCAGACCTCGCGCGCCCGCGCGGCATCCTGGTCGGTGCCAGCCCGGAGCTGCTCGTGGTGCGTCGCGGGCGGGAGGTCCGGGCTGCGCCCCTCGCCGGGTCGGCGCCGCGGTTCGGTGACTTCAAGCGGGACCAGATCTCCGCGCGCCGGCTCCTCTCCTCGGAGAAGGATCGTGAGGAGCACGCGATTGTGGTCGAGGACGTGGCTCGGGTGCTCGGCGGATACTGCGACGGCCTCACCCGGCCACTGGAGCCTGAGCTCCTGGGGACGGCCAACGTGTGGCACCTAGCCACACCGTTCGCCGGTCGGCTTCACGACCCTTCGGTGACTGCCCTGGACCTGGTGGCCGCGCTGCATCCCACGCCGGCAGTGTGCGGGACCCCGAGAGAGGAGGCCCGAGAGGCGCTCTCGGAGCTCGAGCCCGTCGACCGGGGATGCTACGCGGGGCCCGTGGGGTGGGTCGACGCGAACGGCGACGGTGAGTGGGCCATCGCGCTTCGGTGCGCCGAGATCACCGCCACGACCGCGCGCCTGTTTGCCGGCGCCGGGATCGTTGCGGACTCCGTGCCCGAAGAAGAGCTCGACGAGACGGAGGCGAAGTTTCGGGCGCTGCTGGACTCGCTCCGCTGGGGTTAGCGGTCAGCCCGCGGTCCGCCGCCGCGTGAGCAGGTAGCGAGTCACCGCCACACTCGTCGCAGCTGAGATCACCCCGATGAAGAAGGCTGGGACGAGACTCGGGTTCCCGCCGTACCAGCGGATCCCAAACACATGTGTACAAACGGTAATGGGATCCATGCTCGAACTCGTCTCACAGCTCAGAGGCGCAACGAGGACAAAGCCCAGCACGAAGGTCCACACCCCCACGAGCGCCGGCCACAGCACGTCGCGGCGGGTGCGCCATGGGGACACGACCATCATGGCGGTGCCCGTCAACAGGAAGGGCGCGCCGATGCTGAACAACGCGAGATAGCCGAACCCCACGAGGAGGACGGCCACAGCCCAGTAAGCCGCCGTGCCCATCCGGTTGCGATGCGGAACCGAACGCTCCATGAGAAGGCATGGTACGTCGACGGCCTAGCTTCGAGCCTCGAGAGCTGAGGCCACGGCGGCATCCACCTCGAGATGCCGGGCGACGTTCAGGTCGCGATCAGAGGGCACCTCCACGATCCACACTCCCCCGGACCGTGACGCCTCGACCACGGTCGGGCCGAGGTCCGCGCCTCGTTTCACCAAGGCGTGTCGGGCTCCCGCCCCCGCGGCCACCTTCGACAGGTCCAGACCGTGCGGGGTGAGGAACAGGTCGGCGAACTCCGGGAGCCGACGTTGCTCGAGGAACGAGAAGATGGCGCCGCCGTCGTTGTTCGGCACCACGAAGACCGCATCGTGCCCTCTACCGGCGTTCCACATCAGACCGCTGGCGTCGTGGAGGAGCGTCAGGTCCCCCATCAACGCGAAGGTCGAAGCGCCCGACGCTGCAACACCGAGCGCCGTCGACACGAACCCGTCGATCCCGCTGGCCCCGCGGTTCCCCAACACCCGGATGCCGGGGCGCGGACGCATGTACGCGTCCAGGTCTCGTGCAGGCATGCTCGAACCGACCACCAGGGTGGCACCGTCCGGAAGGGACGCCGCGAGGTCGCGGGCCACGCGCCCCTCGAACGGTTCCTCCCACGAATCCACCAGGTCGTCGACCGCCCGACGGGCGATGCCGTCGGCCTCCTCCCATTCGCGCCACCACGACGAACCCTCGCGCGAGTCGATCCGTTTGAGGAGGGCACGCGAGAGCGAGGCCGGATCCGCCTCCAGCCGGAGCGAGGCGTGACGAGCCGGGTCGGCCACTAGTCGATCGGGGTCCACGATGATCAGGCGCTTCGAGTCCGCGACGAACGCGAGGCCGGCGCGCGACGTGGGCGCCGCGCCGACCTGGACGACGAGCTCGGGCTCATGGGAGGAGAGGAAGGACTCGCTGGCCAAGAGGAACGCGCCCGCCGAAAGCGCTCCGGGGATCCGCAGACCCGACGCCGGCTCGGCGATCAACGCCCATCCCAGGGTTCGGGCCAGATCGACGACCGGGGAGGCGTCCAGGCGGAGCGACCCGGCGAGGAGCACTCCTCGCTTTACTCCTTTCATTTGCTCCGCGAGCGTCTCGACGTCCGTTCGCCGTGTTCGAGTCCCGGCACGGCCCGACCCGAGAGAGAGGGGGTCGGGATGACCGATCTCGATGTCGTCATCCGAGGGCGCGAGGGGCTCCCTGAACGGCAGATTGACGTGTACGGGGCCCGGGGCGTGTCGCCGGGCCACCTCCGCAGCCGCCATGCCCACGCCGAACCAGTGCCCAGCGTCGAGCCGCTTCCCGGGCACGCCTGCTTCGACGAACCGCTTCACGTAGCCACCGAACAGCTCCTGCTGATCGATGGTCTGGTTCGCGCCCACTCGGTGAAGCTCGGGAGGGCGGTCCGCCGTGAGGAGCACGAGAGGTGTGCGCGACATCGACGCCTCGACCACCGCGGGGAACAGGTTGGCGGCTGCCGTCCCGGAGGTGCACGCCACGGCCACCGGCCTTCCCGTGGCTTTGGCCAGGCCGAGCCCGAAGAACGCCGACGACCGCTCATCGAGATGAACGTGCACCGAAACGCTCGGGTGGCGGGACAGCGAGAGCGCGAGGGGGGTCGAGCGCGACCCCGGTGAAACGCACGCGTGCTCGAGCCCCTGCGACACGAGCCCGTCGACGAGAGCGCTCATGCACGCCAGCGCGACGTCTCCTTCGGTTCCAGCGCTCATCACGCGGTTGCCGCGAGCCACAGTCCCAACGCGAGCAGGGCTCCGAACACCAGCTGGAGCTGGGTCGTGCCGACGAGGACCGGGACGAATGCGCGGCCTTCCGCGCTCCCCACGGCCTCGACCGGGCTAATGGCGAGCGGCCAGGCCGCCAGCGCGAGGAGCGCCCATTGCGACAGGCCGTATCCCGCTTCCACGATGCCCGTCGCCACTCCAAGCACGATCGTGGCGAAGGCCGCAACGACCAGCGCTCGATACAGCGCCCGGGCGCGCCGTTGACCCAGCCGGACGGCCAGCGTCCGCTTCCCGGCCACGCTGTCCGTGGAGATGTCCCGCACGTTGTTGGCCTCCAGGATGGCGACCGCCAGGAACCCCATGGCCGCCGAGGACCACCATGCGCTCCCCGGGATCTGTTCGGCTTGCACGTACGCCGTCCCCGCGGTAGCCATCAGGCCGAAGAACAGGAACACCATGATCTCGCCGAGGCCGAGCGAGCCGTACGGGCGGGGACCGCCCGAGTAGAACCACAGCGCGAGCATGGCCGCCGCGCCGATGGGGATCAGCCACAGGCTCGTCGCCACGGCGAGCGCCAGCCCGGCCACTCCGGCCACGGCGATCGACACCAGCGCAGCGAAGAGAACCGACCGGGGAGATGCCACGCCCGACGACGTCAATCGGGGGGGGCCCTGACGCTCGTCGGTGTCGATCCCGCGCATGCCGTCCTGAAAGTCGTTGGCGAAGTTCACCCCGATCTGCAACCCCAGTCCTACCGCCAGTGCGGCGAGCGTTCGCCACGGCGACGCTCGCCCCGCTGCCGCCGTCCCCACCACAACCGGGGCCACGCTCGCGACCAGGGTCCGCGGACGCGCCCCATTCACCCAGTCCGCGAGGTCGGTCACGGCCTCCTCGGGAACCTGCCGAAGTCGGGCGGGCGCTTCTCCAGATAGGCGTCGCGCCCCTCCCGAGCCTCGTCCGACATGTAATAGAGGAGCGTGGCGTCCCCGGCCAGCTGCTGGATCCCGGCCAGCCCGTCGGCGTCGGCATTGAACCCCGCCTTGATCAGCCGAAGCGCGAGCGGGCTCATCGATAGGATCCGCCGACACACGTCGACCGTCTCCTCCTCCAACCTCTCGAGCGGCACCACCCGGTTCACCAGGCCCCAGTCCAGCGCCGTCCTCGCGTCGTACTGCTCGCACAGGAACCAGATCTCCTTGGCCCGCTTCAGGCCGACGGTCCGGGCCAACAAGCCGCTGCCGTACCCAGCGTCGAAGGACCCGACCGTTGGTCCGGTCTGCCCGAACCTCGCGTTGTCGGCGGCGATCGACAGGTCACAGACCAGATGCAGGACGTGGCCGCCGCCGATGGCGTACCCGGCGACCATGGCGATGACCGGCTTGGGCAGCCGGCGGATCTGGACCTGGAGATCCAGGACGTTCAGCCGTCCGATCCCCTTCTCGTCGCGGTATCCGTCGTCCCCTCGGACCCGCTGATCCCCACCGGAACAGAAGGCGTCAGGGCCCTCCCCGGTGAGGATGACCACGCCGACCTGCGGATCGTCCCGGGCCCGTTCGAATGCCTCCGAGAGCTCGAACAGGGTCGTGGGGCGGAAGGCGTTTCGGACCTTCGGCCGGGCGATCGTCACCTTCGCCATCCCCTCGCCCACCTCGTACCTGATGTCCTCGTACTCTCCCGACCGCTGCCACTGCACCATTGGACCGACCACTCCTAGAGCGCTCACTCGAACGGTTCAGGCTAGCCTATCTCACATGCCGAGCCCCACCACCCCGGACCTTCGAGCGGGCGACCTGGTGGGGGTCACGCTGTCCCCGGGTCAGGACTGGGCAGGCATCGTGGGGAAGGTGTGGGAGGCCGGCGGGACACTGTTCCCTGTGGACCACCGACTCCCTTCGTCCCTGGCTCGAGACCTGATGCACCGGGCGGTCCCCACGATCGTCCTCGATGCCGATGGGTGGCATCGGGCCGGCTCGGGTCGGCCGATCGGAGACGGCGTGGCTCTAGTGGTCCACACCTCCGGCACCGGGGGCGTCCCCAAGCTCGTCCAGTTCGACCGGCCGGCAATCGACGCCGCCGTGGCCTCCTCGACCCTGGCCCTGGAGGCCTCGCCCCACGACCGGTGGCTGTGCTGTCTTCCCCTGGCCCACGTCGGAGGGCTCCTCGTGTTGCTCCGGTCGGTCCTGCTGGGCGCACCGATCACCGTCCATCCCGGGTTCGACCCCGCGGCGGTGGCCGCCGAGGTGGACGCGACCTTCGTGTCACTCGTCCCCACGATGCTGATCCGCCTCCTCGACGCCGGTGCCGACCTGTCGCACTTCCGGGCCATCCTGGTGGGCGGAGCCGCCGTCCCGACGTGGCTGGCCGACCGAGCCCGAGCTGAGGGGGCGAACGTGATCGAGACTTACGGCCTCACCGAGAGCTGTGGCGGGGTGGTGTACGACGGCCGCCCCCTCCCCGGGACCGAGGTGAGGATCGACGGCGACGGAGGGATCCAACTTCGCGGCCCGACCCTGATGCGTGGCTACCTCGATGATGCGGAGGCGACTGCGCGCGCGTTCACCGACGGTCGATGGCTCCGGGCGGGAGACGCGGGATGGATCGATGACCAGAGAAGGCTCCGGGTGGTCGGTCGCCTCGACGACCTCATCAACACCGGCGGGGAGAAGGTCTGGCCGGCGGAGGTGGAAGCCGTCCTCCTAGACCACCCGGGCGTCGCCGAGGTCGCGGTCGTCGGTCGGCCCGACCCCGAGTGGGGTCAGCGTGTGGTGGCGTACGTGGTCCCCGCGGACCCGACCGCCCCTCCTTCCCTGGAGGCGCTCCGGGATCACGTGGCCCTGTCCCTCCCGCGCCACACGGCTCCTCGCCACCTCGTCCTGGTCCCGGAAGGTTTGCCTCGCACCGCTTCCGGGAAGGTCCGGCGGACCGAGCTGACCTGAGCCCGAAGAGGGAAGTTCGGGGAATAGGGGGCGGTTATCCCTATGGGAGAATGGAGTCGAAGGTGGCCGACCAGCGCAACGTGATCGTCCTCGGATCGGGGCCTGCCGGCTACACGGCGGCCCTGTACGCCGCACGTGCGGACCTGGAACCCCTCGTCTTGAAGGGTCTCGACGCCGGCGGTCAGCTCATGCTGACCACCGACGTCGAGAACTACCCGGGCTTCCCCGGTGCCATCCTCGGCCCGGAGCTGATGGACGCCATGGAGAAGCAGGCCTCTCGCTTCGGCGCCGAGATGCTGCACCAGTCGGCGACGAGGGTGGACCTGACCGCCCGCCCGTTCGGGGTGTGGGCCGGGGACGAGGAGTGGCGGGCCCGGACCCTCGTCATCGCCACCGGCGCGACCGCGAAGTGGCTGGGCGTGCCGGGTGAGCAGCGGCTCCTGGGCCGCGGCGTCTCCGCCTGCGCGACCTGCGATGGGTTCTTCTTCCGGGACCGCGAGCTGGTGGTGGTCGGCGGAGGGGACACCGCGATGGAAGAGGCCACGTTCCTCTCGAAATTCGCCTCGAACATCTCGATCGTGCATCGTCGGGACGAGTTCCGGGCGTCGAAGATCATGCAGGACCGGGCCCTGTCGAACCCGAAGATCTCGGTGATCTGGGATTCGGTGGTCGAGGAGATCGAGGGTGATGGCGCCGTCACGGGCGTTCGCCTTCGGAATGTCAAGACCGAGGAAGTCACCGGTCATGGAACGGACGGCGTCTTCGTGGCCATCGGCCACACGCCGAACACGGCCATGTTCCGGGATCAGGTGCAACTGACCGACGATGGCTACATCGTGGTGGATGAGCCGAGTACCGCGACGAACGTCGCAGGGGTGTTCGCCGCGGGCGACGTCACCGACCGCGTGTACCGTCAGGCGGTGACGGCGGCCGGCCAGGGGTGCAAGGCAGCCATGGACGCCGCGCGGTTCCTTGAGGCCGAGGAGCACCAGCACCGAGGGGGGTAGCGGAATCCGATGCCGGGCCGCCGCGCTTCAAGGAAACGAGCGCGATGAGAAGACGAAAGGAACGGAGTTGGCAGTGATCGGTGACGTGACGGATCAGGATTTCGAGGAACGCGTGCTGAAGTCGGACGAACCCGTGCTGGTCGACTTCTGGGCCGAGTGGTGCGTGCCCTGCCACATGGTCTCGCCGGTGGTCGAGGAGATCGGCCAGGAGAAAGGCGAGTCCCTGCGGGTGGCCAAGCTGAACATCGACGAGAACCCCGAGGTCACCCGGCGGTACGGCGTGATGAGCATCCCCACCCTGATGCTGTTCAAGGGCGGGGAGGAAAAGGCCCGGGTGGTCGGAGCCAGGGGCAAGCAAGCCCTACTCAAGGAGATCGATCCGCACTTGGCGGCGTAGGCCGTCGGCGGGCTCGACGGGTCGCGACAGCGAGAACACGCCCCCGACCGCCCGTACACTTCGCACCGTGAGGATCATCCACCGAGGTGATCGGGGCGAGGCCGTCCGCGACATCCAGCATCGCCTGCTCGACTTCGGCCTGCGGATCGAGCCGGACGAGCTCGAGGGCCGATTCGGCCCCTCCACCGAAGAGGCCGTCAAGGCCTTCCAACAACGCCGTGGGCTCCCTTCGGACGGGATGGTCGGTGCCGACACGTGGGGCGAGCTCGTGGAGGCCGGATACCGGCTGGGCGACCGGGTCCTGTACCTTCGCTCGCAGGCGTTCCAGGGAGATGACGTCCGCGAGCTCCAGAAGCGCCTGAATGCGCTGGGGTTCGATGCGGGACGTGAGGACGGGATCTTCGGTTCCCGGACCGCCGCCGCCGTGGCGGAGTTCCAGCACAACGTGGGCAGCGCTTCCGACGGCATCGTCGGCCCGGACACGATCGGCTCCATCGAACGCCTCCGGCCGGCGGTGGAGGGCCCCAGCCGGGCCGTAGTCCGCGAGGCCGAGGACGTCCGTCGCATCGAGGAGGAGCAGACGCTGGTCGGCTCCTGTGTGGCGATCGATCCCGGCCATGGCCCCGGCGACCCCGGCTTCGTCGGTCCGAGCGGGCTGACCGAATCGGAGGCCACGATGCTGATCGCCGCGGATCTGGCCGCCGAGCTCGGAGCGCGGGGCGCGCACCCCACGATCCTGCGGACCGACCACCATGCGCCTCCCCCCAGCGCCCGCGCTCTCGCAGCCAACGAGCTCGGTGCCGCCGTGTGCATCTCCATCCACCTGAACGGCGGTGAACCGACCGCCGAGGGCGCCACGTGCTTCTACTACGGCACGCAAGCGACGTACTCGCCGGCGGGGCAGCGCCTGGCCGAGGTGATCCAGGAGGAGCTGGCGACTCGGACCGGGCTGATGGACGGCCGAACCCATCGGCTGGCGGTGGCCATGCTCAGGGAGACCAGGATGCCCGCCGTTCAGGTCGAGCCGTGCTTCCTCACCAATCCGAGGGAGGAGGCCATGCTCACCGACCCGGTCTCCCGGCGCCTGCTGATCGTGGCCATCGCGGCGGGCGTCGAACGGTTCTTCGGGACCGTCGAGTCCGCGGCCGGTCGGCGCTCGGCGGGCCGGTAGTCGAGCGAGGCTGGCCGGGCGGTGGCGCGGGCCAGTTGACGGCGACGGCTTCCGATCAGCGCCGGCTTCGGCGACGGCCCGCCAGCGCGGTCATGGCCAGGCCGAGGATGATCCCCAGGATCGCGGCCTTCACCGCTCGTGCCACCTCATCGGAGGAAGGGGCGTTCGTGCGACGATTGTAGGTCCGCGGACGCATCCGGCGCGAGGGTTCCGGGCGACGCGGGGACGGGGGGCCAGCCGATGCGTTTCTGCCTGATGGTCGAGGGCCAGGAAGGGATCACCTGGAAAGAGTGGCTGGCCCTTTCCGACGCCTGTGAGCGGCTCGGGTTCGACGGCATGTTCACTTCGGACCATTACTTCTCGGTCGTGGGAGCAGCGGGCCGAGGCTCATCCGATGCTTGGACGGCCCTTGCCGCAGTGGCCGCCCGCACCGAGCGACTCCGCCTCGGCACGCTCGTCTCCCCGGTGACGTTTCGCCTTCCGACGGTGCTGGCCAAGGTGGCCACGACCGTTGACCACATCTCCGGCGGACGTGTGGAGGTCGGCATGGGAGCTGGCTGGTGGGCGGAGGAGCACCGGACCCACGGTATCCCCTTTCCTGCGACGAACGAGCGGATGCAGATGCTGGAGGAGCAGCTGGAGATCGTCCACGGACTCCTGTCCGACGAGGTGTTCTCGTTCCGTGGTACGCACTACACGCTGCAGGAGTGCCGGTTCGTCCCCAAGGGCGTGCAGCGCCCGCACCCACCGATCATCGTGGGCGGCAAGGGCGGACCACGCATCGCGCGCCTCGTGGCGAGGTGGGCCGACGAGTTCAACACGCATGGGGGAACACCGAAGGAGGTCGGCGACCGCATCGCCCGGGTGCGCGAGGCGGTGGACGCGGCAGGCAGGGGCCAGGGCACCGTGACAACGTCGCTCATGACATGGGTCTACGTCGGCGCCGACGAAACATCGTTCCGGGACCGGGTCGAGCGCGCCCGCCGGCTCGACCCCGAAGCCGGTTCGTTCGACGATTTCCTCACAGATGTGGAGAGCGACTGCATCGTGGGCACCCCCGACCGGGCTGCCGAGCGACTGTCGGAATACGCGGCGGCCGGCGTCCAGCGTGTGTTCCTGAACCATCCGCTCTTCGACGACGTTGAAAGCGTGGAGCTCCTGGCCCGTGAGGTGTTCCCTCACGTGGCCGGCTGACCCAGTTCGGCACGTCGTTTCCCGACCCCGGCCCGGCCGTTGCTACCATGGCAGCCCATGGCCGAGTTCAACGTCGATCCCTATGTCGATCTCTACGCCCGCCGTACCTCGGGCATGTCGGCATCGGAAGTCCGGGCGCTGTTCGCGGTGGCCTCCAGGCCAGAGGTGGTCTCTCTGGCCGGCGGCATGCCCTACGTACGGGCGCTCTCGACCCGCGACGTGACCGAAGTCGTCGAGTCCGTGCTGTCCGAAAGCGCCGATGCCGCGCTCCAGTACGGCGCCGGCCAGGGCACGCTCGCCCTTCGCGCATGTCTGGCCGCATTGATGAACGAGGAGGCCACCGAGGCCGACCCCGAGGATTTCGTCGTGACCACCGGAGCGCAGCAGGCGCTCGACCTGATCGCCAAGGTCCTCATCGATCCGGGTGACCAGATCGTGGTGGAGGCTCCGTCCTATGTCGGCGCGCTCTCGGCCTTCAGCGCGTACGAGCCTCGCTACGTGCAGATCGAGCTCGACGACGACGGCATGATCGTCGAGGACCTCGAGGACGCACTCGTGAAGGGGGCCCGGCCGAAGTTCGTGTACACGGTTCCCAACTTCCACAACCCGGCCGGCGTGACAATGTCGCGATCGCGACGGGAACAGCTGGTCGCCCTGTGCCGTGAGGCACGGATCCCGATTGTGGAGGACAACCCCTACGGGCTCCTGCGCTTCGAGGGTGGCCGCGAACCGACCCTTCGGTCCCTGGATCCACACAACGTGATCTACGTGGGGACGGTGTCCAAGGTGTTCTCGCCCGGCGTGCGGGTGGGCTGGGCGGTGGCCGAACCCGGACTCCTCCAGCGCCTCGTCCTGGCCAAGGAGGCCGCCGACCTGTGCGGCAGCTCGTTCACCATGCTGGTCACGGAGCGGTACCTCTCCGGCGAGCGGTGGCGCGTCAATCTCGAGCGCCTCGTCACCATGTACCGAAGCCGACGGGACGCCATGCTCGCGGCGCTGGTCGAGCACTTCCCGGCGGACGCGTCCTGGACCCACCCGGGCGGCGGGTTCTTCGTGTGGGTCACTCTCCCCGACTACCTCGACACCCAGGCCATGCTTGCGGCCGCGGTGGAACGGCGGGTGGCCTACGTGCCGGGAACGGCCTTCTATCCGGACGGACGCGGCCGGAACAAGATGCGCCTGGCGTTCTGCTACCCGACCGAGGATGACATCACCGAGGGGGTGCGGCGACTCGGGCTGCTCCTCGCTGACGAGCAGGAGCTGTACCGCTCGCTGTCGGGATGAGCGAGCGGATCGCGGTGCTGGCCGGCGGCCACTCGCCGGAACGAGAGGTGTCGCTCCGCTCGGGACACCGGGTGATGATGGCGCTGCGGTCCAAGGGCTACGACGCCTTCGTCCTGGACCCCGGAGAGGAGCCTTTCGTCGAAACACTCTCCGCTGCAAGGGTTTCCGCATGCTACGTGGCATTACATGGCAAGGATGGCGAGGATGGGACGGTTCAGCGCCTGCTCGAGCTCCTGGGGGTCCCGTACACGGGCACCCCGCCCTTCCCCTGTCAGGTCGCGTTCGACAAGGTCCTGGCCAAGGAAATCATGCGAGCCGCAGGCGTCTCCACGCCTCCCTGGGTGACGGTCCAGGCCGCGGCGCTCCGCGACCTCGCGGCGGGCCCCATCCTGCATCAGGTCGCCGAGCTGGTCGGCCTGCCGGCGGTGGTGAAGCCGTCCAGGGCGGGGTCCGCCATGGGCCTGTCGTTCGTGGATCGCGAGGCGGATCTTCCCCACGCCGTGATGAGCGCGCTCGCCTTCGCCAAGGCCGTCGTCGTGGAGCGGAGGATCGATGGGACGGAGGTCGCCGCCTCCATGGTGGGATCTCCGCAGGACCCTCTTCCTCTCGTCGAGGTGGTCCCCAAGTCCGGTGTATTCGACTATGCGGCCAGGTACACACCGGGCGCGACCGAATACTTCGCGCCAGGCCGCCTCGCACCAGAGGTGACCGCGGCCTGCCATCAGGAGGCTGCCCGAGCCTTCGTCACGCTCGGCCTGCGCGACGTCGGAAGGGCCGACATCATGGTCGACACCGCCGGGATCCCCTGGATCGTCGACGTGAACACATCGCCGGGGATGACCGACACGAGCCTCCTGCCCATGGCCGCGCAGTCCGGGGGGCTGGCATTCCCGGATCTGTGCGAGCGAATCGTCCAACTGGCCCTGTCGCGGACCGCTCCTGCAGACGACGTCAGCGGGTAGATCGTCCTAGTTGTTCGGGGCCAGCCCCGGTCCCGAACCGATGATCTCCGACACGATCCGATCGAGGTCGTCGGCCGAGCCGAACTCGATGACGATACGCCCCCGTTTCCTTCCCATCTGGATCGCCACCCGCGTTGCGAGCTGCTCCGACAGGATCTCCTCCACTTCGGCGAGGGAGATCCCTTCGCGGCGAGGCGTCACGCGGGCCGTTGTGGCCTCGGGGGGCGGTTGGTCGACGAGCCTGCGCACGACCTCCTCCACATCTCGGACCGAGAGCTCCTCCGCCGCCGCCCGGAGGGCCAGGGAACGCTGGGCCTCGCCATCCCCCAGGGCCAGGAGGGCCCGACCGTGGCCGGCTTGGATTCTTCCCTGGGCCAGGAGCTGCTGCACGTCGGCCGGCAGGCCCAGCAGCCGGACGGTGTTGGCCACGTGCGATCGGGATACCCCCAGCCGCTCGGCCAGGGTCTCCTGCTTGAGCTCAAGCTCCTCGAGCAGCTCACGGAAGGCCTCGGCCAACTCGATGGGGTTCAGATCCTCCCGGTGGATGTTCTCGATGAGTGCTTCCCGGAGTGACTCGGTGTCGTCGCTCTCCCTGACCACGGCCGGGATTGTGGCCAGCCCGGCTGCCTTGGCCGCCCGAAGGCGCCGCTCCCCCGCGATGAGCTCGAATCCAGTATCACCCCGTCGAACAACGATGGGCTGAAGGACCCCAACCTCCTTGATGGAGACGGCCAGGGCATCCAGGGATTCGTCCTGGAACGTCGTCCTTGGCTGGCGAGGGTTGGGACCGATCGCCCCCACGGGGATCTCCAGCAGCCCCGCACCCTCCTCGACCGCGCCCGGGATCAGCGCCGACAGCCCTCGCCCCAGCCCCCCTCGCTTCATCCCCTGCCTCCCTTTCGAAACAGGCTCCATCGACGCTTCAGGTCCTCATCCCCCGGGGAAGACTCCACGTCCCGCTCTGCCGCCGGACCAGCGGCCCCTGCCTGCTCGGGTTGCTGTTCGGCCGGTTGGTCGATTGGCCGGTCGGTTGGCTGCTCGACCGGCGGCTCGACCTTGGCCTGCTCCCCTGTATTCGGCTGCACCTCCACTTCAGGCTTTGACGGAAGCACTCCCTCGTTCGCAGCCCAGTCTCGACCTCCAGGTGCGGTTGCCTCGATCGGGTTATCGACTTCCTCGGAAGGCCCCGCCGAGCCTACGACCTGCCCAAAGCTTCCCTCCGAACCTACCCCCGCCCCGATCCCTCCACCAGCGGACCCTCCGACCATCCTCAGCCCACTCCACTCCTCCTCATCGCCCACTTCATGGGAGGGCTCGCCGGCGAGACCCTTGCCACCGCCGGCCGTCTCCGACAGGGCCCCGAGCTCCGTGGACTCGCCGGATCGCTCGGAACGCATCGGTCGTGGGGCGGTCATGGGGACCGGCTCGAGCGGGGGAAGGATCACCGAGGGGAGGCTGTCCATGACCGGGACGGGCTCGTCGGCCGGCTCCTTATGGATCAATTCGCCAGCCAGCTCGCGGTAGCGCTTCGCGCCGGTGGAGCGGGGGTCGTACACCGTGATTGGCTGCCCGAACCCGGGCGCCTCGGACAGCCGGACGGTCCTGGGTATGATGGTGTCGTACACTCGGTCTCCGAAGTACCTCCTGACCTCCTCAACCACCTGCTCCGAGAGCTTCGTCCGGGGGTCGAACATGGTCATCACGATCCCGCTCAGTCGCAGTGCCGGATTGACGTTTTGCTGCACGAGCCGAACGTTCTTGATCAGCTGGCCCAGGCCCTCGAGCGCGTAGTACTCGCACTGGATGGGGACGATCAATTCCTCCGCGGCCGCCATGGCGTTGACCGTTAGCAGGCCCAGGGACGGAGGGCAGTCCAGGAATACGAAGTCAAAACCTCTCTCCCGAAGCGGCTCCATGGCCCTTCGGAGCTTCATTTCCCTGGAGAACTGACTGACGAGCTCTATCTCGGCTCCTGCCAGATCGATGGTCGATGGCACCCCGAAGAGATTGGGGACAGAGGTCTGAACCACCGCCTCCATGATGGGGGCGTCCGTCGCCAACACGTCGTAGACGGTTACCTTCCGCTGGTCATGGCGGATCCCCAGCCCGGTGGAGGCATTGCCCTGGGGGTCGAGGTCCACCACCAGCACGCGGCGGCCCATCTCGGCGAGGGCGGCGCCGAGGCTGACGGCGGTCGTGCTCTTACCCACGCCCCCCTTCTGGTTGGCCACGGCGATGACCCTTGTGCGGCGGTGGCCGGGCCTTTGTGCTTCGGCGGGACTGGTGGGTCGGTTCACTCTCTCGGCTCGTCTCCCGGAGGGCAGATCTTGGCTCCCTGTCCGAGCTTCGCCGGCAGGTCGCTGCACCTACCCATCCGCGTGCCTCTCATTCGCCGGAATTGGAGGTGCCGCGTGCGGTCACTGCCGGGTCATGATAACGAGCGGTCCGGAGCTTGCAAGTGCAGGTGACCGGAGCACGCGGAACGAGGAGTTGTCCGTAGGCATCCGGTCGGGCTCTCGGAAGCCCTGGCCACCGAAATACACGAGCCGGCCCCCTGGCCGAAGGATGGGTCGTGCGAGCTCCCAGGCTTCGGAGAGGGCCGCCAGCGCTCGGGCGAAGCAGACGTCCACCTCTACCTCGAGCCGGCCCGCCGGCATGGCCAGGACGGCCACGTTTTGCAACCCCAGCCGTTCCACGGCGAGCTCCAGGAAGGCGGCCCTTCGGCGCCTGGGCTCCACCAGACCCACCTCCAAGGAAGGGCGGGCGATGGCCACCACGATCCCCGGAAGCCCGGCGCCGGAACCCAAGTCGAGGGCGTCCGTGTCGGTCGGCTCGAGCGCCTGAACCGCCCTCAACGAATCCAGGATATGGCGCTCCCTCAGCGTGGTTCGATCCCCCTTTGCCACCAGGCCAAAGGGGATCGCCCGGTCGAGGAGCAGGAGCTCGAACGACAGAAGGCCTTCTGCCTGGTTCCCATCGAGATCGATGCCCAGCCGAGTCGCGAAGTCGATCAGCGTGGACGGATCCCTTGTAGGGCCCTGCCCCGAGGGATGTTTCACGTGAAACGCGACCCTTAGGTCCTCTGTCTCAGCTCCGTGGCCGAATCACGACCCGCCGATCGGGGTCTTCACCGCGACTGGAGCTCTCGACCCCCGACACCCCGGCCACGGCATCGTGCACCACTTTCCGCTCATAGGCATTCATCGGGTCCAAGGCTTCCTCCCGACCCGTTCGGGCCACCCTCCTCGCGATCTCGACTGCCTTGGAAACAAGCCGGGCGCGCTGCCGCTTCTTGTAGTCCTCAATGTCGACGATGACCCGGCATCGGAGCCCGGTCCTGTGGCTCACCACCACCCGAGTCAGCTCCTGGACCGCCTCCAGAGTCTGGCCGTGGCGGCCGATGAGGAGGCCCACGTCCTCATCATCGCCCTCGCTCTCCCCGGCCACGACATCCAGATACATCGTCCCCTCGTCAACCCGCGGTTGCACCTGAGCCATGAACCCGATCCGGGCGAGCAGACCCTCGAGGAACTCGGCCCCGATCTCGGCCTGCTCCTCCAGATCCTCTTCCGAGGTTTCCTCGCGCCGAGCCCGGAGCCGAACCCGCACCACCGCTTCCTGGGACCCAACCCCCCCGAAGCCCTCCCTGGGCTCCTGGAGGATCTGAACCGTTACCTCCTGCTCGGTCGCGCCGAGCTCCGCCAGGGCGACCTCGATGGCTTCCTCAACGCTTGGGGCGCTTCCTTCGATTTCTTCCACTGTTGCCTCCCGAACCGGGCCTCTTGGGGGGTGGTGGTGTCCGCCCGGTGGGAGGTCCCGGCTTGGGCCTTTCACCGGGCTTGCCCGTCGGTCCCTCCCGGCGCTGCCGCTCGTCCGCAACCCGATCCATCAGGGACGCCATGAAGCCCTTCCTGCCCTTCTTGCCATCGGCGCGAGCCGCGAGCTCTTCTGCCGTAGGTCGTGTCCTGAGCATGAAGTACTGCTGGCCGATCTGCCAGAGGTTCGAGGTCGTCCAGTAGACAACCAGCCCGGCCGGAAAGAAGAATCCGAAGACACCGAAGAAGATCGGCATGATCCGCAGTAGGGCCTGCTGCTGCGAGGACGACGCTCCCGGAGGGCTGGCCTTCTGCATCTGGCGCTGTTGAAAGTATGTCGTGCCGAACATCAGGACCACGAAGAGGTAGTAGGGGATCCTGGTGGCGGCCCCGCTCCCGCAGTCGACCGGGTACACAACCGGTTTCCCGTCGACCTTGCGGTTGTCAACCAGCTGGGCTTCCGGGTTCCCCGCCTCTCGCGCCGAGCACAGGAGGTTCATTCCCAGGAAGCCGGTACCGCCGGATGGGCCCGGCTCGGTGGCCGCGTGGCAGTTGTCTGGGAGACCGCTCACGCAGTCGCTCAGGCTGGTCACCGGCGGGATCTGAGCCGTGATTACGTCGGCGTACAACTTGGATTGCTCCGGGATGTGGATCGGGTGCTGGGGGAATCTCAGGACGGAGTACATGGCGATCAGGATGGGGAACTGCAAGAGCACTGGCCAGCAGCCGGAGAACGGGTTGACCCCGTACTCCCTGTAAAGCTTCATCACCTCTTCCTGCTGCTTCTGTTTGTTGCCCTTGTACTTTTGCTGCAGCGCCTTGATCTTGGGCTGCACCAGTTGCATGTGCTGCATGGACCGGATCTGCTTGATGCCCAACGGCAGGAGTACCAGCCGGATCAACACCGTGAGCACGATGATGGTCAATCCGTAGTTCGGGATGAAGTCGTAGATCTGGGCGATCAGCCAACCGAGCCCGTCGAGCAGTCCCTGGAAGTACGGGGACCAGGGATACGCGGCGATCATGGATCCACCCGGGACATCTCCGAAACGTGCTCCCCGTGTGTGACGCCTTCATACACGGGGGGTTCCGAGCGCCCTGGCCGGACCGGATCGAATCCCCCTCCGGTGAACGGCCCGCACCGCAGGATCCGCCACGCGGCAAGGGCCGAACCTCTCCATGCCCCGTGGATCTGGATGGCCTTCAGGGCATACTGGGAGCACGACGGGTAGAAACGGCATTGTCCCCCCAGCCACCCCGACAGGGTCAGCTGGTACAAGCGGATCAAGGCGAGCAGGGCCCACCGCACCGGTGTCCCCGCCATCCACAGGAGCCCCCGGATGGACCTCACCCCTCCATCACGCCCGCGCGAGTCAACAACTCCTCCATCTCGGCCACCAGGTCCTGTGTCTTGCTCCCGCGGATGGCTCCCCTGGCCACGAACGCGATGTCGTATTCGTTTCGAGCCCGCGGCGCTACCTCTCGCCACGCAGCCTTCAGGATGCGGCGGGCCCGGTTCCGGGGGACGGCCCCACCGACTCGCCGGCCGGCCACGAACGCCGTTGTCCCCGACCCGGGCGCGACCAACACTACCATCCGGGCTCCGTTCAGCCGCTTCCCGGACGACAGGACCCTACTGACGGCCGGATCGCGCGTGGCCTGCGCCTATCCGGAGAGTCGGGATCGCCCTTTGGCCCTGCGTCTGGCCAGGATCGCGCGCCCCGCTCGGCTGCGCATCCGCAGGCGGAACCCGTGGGTCTTCTTGCGACGGCGGTTGTTCGGTTGGAAGGTTCGCTTCGACATCGACTCGATCCTGGTTCGGTGGAGAGCGCGGGCCTCGCGGCGCGGGCGAAGTATACGGGACTCAGCACCGAACAAAGGGACTCCTCCCCGGGAGAAAGTGCGTCAAAAGCCACCGTCCAAACGGGTCCGCTGGAAAGTCCGGTGCTATAGTCCGCGGCGCTTCACAGCGGACACGTCGCCGGGGTCCGGGCGCGAACCGCTTGCCTTCCCCCACGGTTTCCACAGTTGGGGAAAGGCCCTGTGGATTAGGTATGGCTGTCGCCTCATTCGAAGAAGCCGCAGAACGAACCTGGGCGCGCGTGGTGGAGCGAGCGCGGGATCAGCTGCCCGAGAGCTCGTTCTCGATGTGGTTCGTCGGGGTGCGCGCCACGAGCCTCCACGATGGGGTCCTGGAGGTCACGGCCCCCTCCGACTACGTTCGTGACTGGCTGGCCAAGCACTATCTGGACTTGATCCAGGGTGCGGCGACCGATTTCGTGGGGCAGCCGGTGCACGTTCGGCTCGGAGCTCCCCGGGAGCCCGAGCGGGGGCTGGTCTCCCAGGTCCAGACCCAAGCGCAGGCCCCTGAGGCTCGGCCGGCGCGCGAGCCCAGTGCCGAGCCCGAACGGGGTGCCCGGGCATTGCCCTTCCCAAACTTCACGTTCGAGACCTTCGTGGCCGGCCCCAGCAACCGGTTCGCCCATGCCGCCGCCATGGCCGTGGCCGAGGCTCCACCGTCCAAGGCGTACAACCCGCTGTTCATCTACGGGGGAGTGGGTTTGGGCAAGACCCACCTGCTCGTGGCCATTGCGCACCACATGCACCGCCTGGCCCCCAGACTGCGCGTGAAGTACGTCACGTCGGAGAGCTTCATGGCCGAGTTCATTAAGGCGGTCCGAGAGCGCCAGGGCTATCAGTTCGCGGCGCGGTACCGCGACATCGACGTCCTCCTGGTCGACGACATCCAGTTCCTGGCCAAGCGGGAGGAGACCCAGACCGAGTTCTTCCACACCTTCAACGCGCTGCACGAGAAGGAGCGGCAGATCGTGATCGCTTCCGACCGGCCGCCGCAGGAGCTCGGGATGGAGGAACGCCTGCAGAGCCGGTTCCGCCTTGGCTTGTGCGTGGACGTCCAGCCGCCCGACCTGGAGACCCGCATCGCCATCCTCCAGCTGAAGGCGCAGCGGGAATCGGCCCTCTTCCCAGAGGACGTGATCGAGTTCGTGGCATCCAAGTTTGACCAGAACATCCGGGAACTCGAAGGGGCTCTGGTCCGGGTGGTCGCGTGGAGCGACCTCACCGGCCAGCCCATCTCGCAGGAGCTGGCGGAGCACGCGCTCGAGGACCTGTTGCCCCAAGCCGAGGCCGAGATCCCTCCGCAGGTGATCCTGGACGAGACGGCCAGGTACTACGGCCTCTCGGTCGACGACCTCATCTCGAAGAGCCGTTCCAGGCCGCTCACGAATGCCCGCCACGTGGCCATGTACCTGATCAGGGAGACGACGGGGATGACCCTGCCGAAGATCGGCGAGCTGTTCGACCGGGACCACACGACCGCCCTGCACGGAATCAACAAGATCGACAAGAACATGCGGGATCGCGAGCCCGTCTACCGGCAGGTCCAGGACCTCTCCCGGATCATTAGGAACCGGACGAGGGCGTTGTGAGCCGGGCGGGGGAAACCCTGGGAGCCACCGTGAGTCATTTCCCTCCGGCCCAAGGCCTATCCACCGTTCTCCCCAAGGCGTCCACATGTCCGAACCCTGCGCTACGCTCGGGAAATGGATGTCAGATCCACTTTTCCCCAGGACCTACTACTACTAGAGAAGAAAGAACGAACTGATAGAAGCAGCAAGGGGGTGGACAGGTGAAGTTCCGGTGCGACCGCGATCTGTTGTCGGAAGGGCTCCAGACCGTCCAGCGAGGGGTCTCGTCGCGTCCCGGCATCCCGGCGCTCACGGGGGTGCTGATGGAGGCGGGATCGGGCGGCACGCTGACGCTCACCACCACTGACCTCGAGGTGTCGGCACGGCTGACCATCGAGGTCCAGGCCCAGGAGGAGGGCGTGGCGCTCGTCCCGGCTCGGTTGGTGGCCGACACCGTGAAGAGCCTGTCCGACGCCCCCGTCGAGTTCGAGTCAGACCAGAGCCAGGCGTGGATACGGTGTGCCGCATACGAAGGTGCGCTGCGCTTGCTGCCGGCAGAGGACTTCCCGGCGATCCAGCCACCATCGGGGACCACGGTGGTGGGGGAGGCCCACACGTTCGCGGAGGCGGTTAGCCAGGTGGCCCGAGCGGCGTCCAGGGACGAGGCCCGTCCCGTCCTGACCGGCGTCCTGATCGAGGTCAGCCGGGAGGGGGTGACCATGGTCTCCACCGACTCGTACCGGCTGGCGGTCCGCGACGTGGTGGCCACGGCCAACGGGGAGGGGAGGGCGATCGTTCCCGAGCGTGCGATGTCGGAGGCCGGGCGCGCCGCCGCCGGCCTGGAGAAGGGCGAGGTCCGGCTGTCGCTCGACGAGAGCCAGGTCGCTTTCCAGATCGGGAGCCTCACGCTCACCTCGCGCCTGATCGAGGGGGAGTTCCCGAACTATCGCCAGCTCTTGCCCGAGGCGTATGAGAGCAGGCTCACGGTATCGCGGCAGCAGCTGATGGACGCGGTTCGTCGCGTGGGACTGTTGGCCCGCGATACGTCTCCGGTTCGCCTGGAGTTCAACGCGCTTGGAGTGAAGCTGTCGTCCTCGTCGCCGGACCTCGGCCGGGCGGTCGAAGCGGTGGAGGCCCGATACGAGGGCGAGGACATCACGGCGGCGTTCAACCCCAATTACCTAGCGGATGGACTCGCCGCGGCGATGGGGGAGACCGTGCGGCTCGAGGTCCGTGACGGGTTGAAGCCCGGCCTGATCCGGGGCGAGAGCGACGAGTTCACGTACCTCGTGATGCCGGTGCGCCTGCCGACCCCGGTCGGCTGATCCACCCGGGAGCTCCTTTGCGGCTTCTGTGGGTGGAGCTCACGGACTTCCGTAACCACCCCAGGACCCGGATCGCGGACGTTCCGGACGGATTGATCGTGGTGGTCGGGGCCAACGGAGAGGGGAAGACCAACCTCCTGGAGGGCATCGCGTTCTTGTTCTTCCTGGTCTCGCCGCGAGCTTCGAGCACCGAGCCGCTGGTCCGGCGAGGGGCCGATGCGGCCTACCTCAGAGGGGAGATCGAGGCCGCCGGTGGCCGGGTCCTGGTCGAGGTGGAGATCCCGGGGCGCGGGGCGAACAAGGTCCAGGTCAACCGGTCCCCGGTGCGGCGCAAGCGCGACCTTCGGCGGCAAGTCCGCGCGGCGTTCTTCGGGCCGGAGGATCTCGACGTCGTGCGGGGCGATCCGTCGCAGCGGCGCCGGTTCATGGACGAGGCCGTGACCTCGCTCTGGCCCCTCAAGGAGTCGGTGCTGACGGCGTACGACCGGACCCTTCGACAGCGCAACCGACTTCTGAAGGAATGGGAGGGACGGGGGGTGCCGAAGGACCTCGAGGCCTGGGACGCAGAGCTGGTGGAGAACGGATCCGCGCTCCTGCGTCTTCGGGACGATGCCGTGGCCCGCCTGTCCCCCGGCGCGCAGGAGGAGTTCGCCGGTCTTTCGGGCACTGAGCTGGCCTGCGATTACCGGCCCTCAGTATGGGGAGAGGACCTGGAGGAGGCGTTCCGGACCCGGCTGGCGGAGCGGAGGGACGACGAGCTCACTCGACGGACCAGCCTGGTGGGCCCGCACCGGGATGACCTGGAGCTTGCGGTGCGGGACCTGGGGGCACGGGCCTTCGCCTCCCACGGCGAGGCCTGGGCGGCCGCGCTGTGCCTTCGCCTGGGCCTGGGGAGCGCCATCCAGGCCGAGGTGGAGGAGTCGCCCGTCCTGCTCCTCGACGATCCGTTCTCGGCCCTGGACCCGAAGCGGGCGGGCCAGGTCGCGGAGCGGTTGGCCGGGCGGGGCCAGGTCGTGGTCACCGTGGCCGACGAGGCCCACATCCCCCCCAGGGCCCAGGCGGTCTGGGACGTGTCGGCGGGTGCGGCTACGGTTCGCGGGGAAGGTTGAGGATGCCCTCGAGCAAGGGGTGGCGGGGTCGTCGGGACGAGCGGACCATGCGGGACACGCCGATCGGGGAGGTGGTGGAGGGGCTCCTTCGGGAACGGACATTCGCCCGCGGGCTTCCCATCGGCCGACTGACCTCCGATTGGGAGGCCGTGGTCGGTCCACGTCTGGCCTCCGAGTCAGCCCCCGTCAGCCTGCAAGGCGGTGTGTTGGTCGTCGCCGCGAGCACGGGTCCATGGGGTGCGCAGGCCCGATTCCTGGTCCGGGAGATCGCCAATCGAGCCAATCGGAGCCTCGGTTCAGAGCTCGTGCGGACGGTGCAGATCGTGGTCCGTCCGGAGCCTCGGAAAGGCTTGTAGCGCAAGGCGAAACATCCTGTCAGAGAGCCGGGCAACGGGCCCGGTTCGTTGGTAGAATCTGGATGGAGTTTCCCCGCGTGAGGCCCCTCATCGGCTGCGGCGTGCGCTGCCATGTGCGGGCTGGTGGAGGGTCGTTGGCGACAGCGAGGAAGGACAACAAGGCCGGGAGTGACGGAGGGTACACCTCTGCCGACATCACGGTTTTGGAGGGCGTGGAGCACGTCCGACTCCGGCCCGGGATGTACATCGGGACCACCGGCCCGCGGGGTTTGCATCACCTGGTCTACGAGGTCGTGGACAACTCGGTCGACGAAGCCATGGCCGGGTTCTGTGACCGGATCGTGGTGACGCTCCTCGCGGACGGCGGCGTGCGAGTGGCAGACAACGGCCGGGGCATCCCGGTGAAGCCCATCCCCAACGCCAAAGACCGCCGGCCGGCCCTGGAGGTCGTCCTGACCACCCTGAACGCCGGCGGGAAGTTCGGGGGCCGCGGTTACCGCATCTCGGGCGGGCTGCACGGGGTGGGGGTCTCGGTCGTGAACGCGCTCTCCGAAAGGCTCGTCGTCGAGGTCGAGCGGGACGGCCATGCGTGGACGGAGGCGTTCGCTCGCGGCAAGCCGACCAAGAGGCTGACCCGGGGAAAGGCCAGCCGGAAGACCGGCACCACGGTCACGTTCTGGCCGGACGGAGAGATCTTCGAGGAGATCGAGTTCAAGCGGGAGACGTTGACCGAACGCCTCCAGGAACTGGCTTTCCTGACGAAGGGCCTGGAGATCCAGCTCCTCGACGAGCGCGAAGATCCACCCGTGAAGGACGTGTTCAAGGCGGCCGGGGGCCTCGCGGACTTCGTCAAGCACCTGCAGACCGGCAAGGACGTCCTCCATCCCAAGGTCATCCACTTCGAGGGCAAGGAGCGGGACGGATCGGCGGAGGTCGAGGTGGCGCTGCAGTGGAACACGGGCTACGCCGAGTCCCTCTATTCGTTCGCCAACACAATCAACACGACTGAGGGTGGCACGCACGAGGAAGGGCTGAAGAAGGCTCTGACGAACGTGATCAACCGGTACGCGCGCCAGAAGGGACTCCTGCGGGAGAAAGAGGAGAACCTGATCGGCGAGGACATCCGGGAGGGACTCGTCGGCATCGTGTCGGTGAAGCTCCGGGACCCGCAGTTCGAGGGCCAGACCAAGACCAAGCTGGGCAACACGTCCATCCGCTCGCTCGTAGAGACCACGGTGAACGACCGGCTGGCCACATGGCTGGAGGAACATCCCGGGGACGCCAAGCGCATCGTGGGCAAGGCGGAGCAGGCCGCCAAGGCCAGGATGGCGGCCAAGCAGGCGCGTGACCTGACCCGGCGCAAGTCGTTCCTGGACTCCACCTCGCTCCCGGGCAAGCTGGCGGACTGCCAGCTGACCGATCCGGCGCAGTGCGAGCTGTTCGTGGTCGAGGGCGACTCGGCGGGCGGCAGCGCCAAGCAGGCTCGGGATCGGGCAACGCAGGCCATCCTGCCCATCCGGGGGAAGATCCTGAACGTGGAGAAGGCCCGGCTGCACAAGATCCTGGAGAACCTGGAGATCCAGGCGCTCATCACAGCGATCGGCACAGGGATCGCCGAAGAGTTCGACGCCACGAAGGCCCGCTATCACAAGGTCGTGCTGATGGCCGACGCGGACGTCGATGGGGCGCACATCCGCACCCTGTTGCTCACGTTCTTCTTCCGGAACATGCGGGACTTGATCAACGCGGGCTACGTGTACATCGCGCAGCCCCCGCTCTATCTGGTGAACGTCGACCGCGTGGCGCACTACTTCTACACCGAGAAGGAATGGGACGTCTTCCGCAAGCAGGACGGCAACCGGAAGCTCGAGACCCCGCAGCGGTTCAAGGGCCTGGGGGAGATGGACGCCGTCCAGCTGTGGGAGACGACGATGAACCCCGAGAGCCGGATCCTGCTCCAGGTCACCATGGAGGATGCGGCCACGGCCGACCGACTGTTCACCATCCTCATGGGGGAGGACGTCCCCGCCCGCCGCCAGTTCATCGAGGCCAACGCCAAGCAGGTGCAGAACCTGGATGTCTAGGCGCGCCGGAGGAGGCGGGGGGACGGTGACCCTCCTCAGCGGCCGCATCGAGCCGGTCGAGATCGAGGAGGAGATCCAGCGATCCTATCTGGACTACGCGATGTCGGTCATCGTGGGCCGGGCGCTGCCCGACGTCCGTGACGGCCTGAAGCCGGTGCATCGGCGGATCCTGTGGTCCATGCTCGAGTCCGGCCTGAGGCCCGACCGCCCTCATCGCAAGGCGGCGTGGGCGGTCGGCGAGGTGGTCAAGAAGTACCACCCCCACGGGCTGGACGCGGTCTACGAGGCCCTGGTCCGGATGGCCCAGGACTTCTCGCTCCGCTATCCGCTGGTGGATCCGCACGGCAACTTCGGCTCGGTCGACGGAGACCCGCCGGCCGCCATGCGCTACACCGAGGCCCGGCTGGCCCCCATCGCCCTGGAGGTCCTCCGCGACATCGAGGCCGAGACGGTCGACTTCGTCCCCAACTACGACGGGCACGAGCAGGAGCCCACGGTCCTTCCCTCGCGGTTCCCCAACCTGCTGGTGAACGGGGCCGGCGGCATCGCCGTGGGCATGGCAACCAACATCCCGCCCCACAACCTGGGCGAGGTCATCGACGCGGTCGTGCACTATCTGGATCATCCGGAGTCCAAACCGAAGGACCTGATGAAGTTCATCAAGGGACCCGATTTCCCGACGGGCGCGGCCATCCTGGGCAAGCAGGGCAGCACGGACGCCTACACCACGGGCCGAGGCTCGATCAAGGTCCGGGCGGCCACTCAGATCGAGGAGACGACGCAGGGACGGCAGCGGATCGTCGTCACGGAGCTCCCGTACCAGGTGAACAAGGCTCGGCTGGCGGAGAAGATCGCCGAGCTTGTCCGGGGAGGCAAGCTGAAGGACATCGCGGACCTGCGGGACGAGTCGAACCGCCAGGGGATGCGCCTGGTGATCGAGCTCAAGCGAAACGCCAATCCGCACGTGGTGCTGAACCAGCTGTTCAAGCACACGCAGCTCCAGGAGAGCTTCGGCGCGATCATGCTGTCGCTGGTCGATGGGGTGCCGCGCATCCTGAACCTGGCCGAGATGGTCGGCTACTACGCCGACCACCAGGTCGACGTGGTCACCCGCCGGACCCGGTACGAGCTGAGGAAGGCCGAGGAGCGGGACCACATCGTCCAGGGCCTGCTGATCGCGCTCCAACACTTGGATGCCGTGATCAGGATCATCCGCGGCTCCCACGATGCGGACGAGGCCCGCACCAAGTTGATGAAGCAGTTCAAGCTGACCGAGATCCAGGCCAACCACATCCTGGACATGCCGCTCCGCAGGCTGACCCGCCTGGCGCGGGAGGAGCTCGAACAGGAGCACAAGGATCTGCTGGCGACGATCCGCCGGCTGAAGGCGCTCCTGAAGGACCCCAAGAAGATCCGCAGCGTCATCAAGGACGAGCTGGCGGAGATCAAGAAGAAGCACGCCGATCCCCGCCGAACGCAGCTTCGCCCGGACGCGGGTGAGCTCGACGTCGAGGACCTGATCGCCGAGGAGGACGTGGTCATCACGGTGACCAGGGCCGGCTACGTCAAGCGCCAACCCATCGACGCGTTCCGCCGCCAGGGACGGGGCGGCCGGGGGGTCCGGGGGGCGAACTTGAAGGAAGAGGACGTCGTCAGCCACGTGTTCACCACGTCCACGCACCATTGGCTGCTGTTCTTCACCACCAAGGGCAAGGTGTACCGGGTCAAGGTGCACGAGGTGCCGGAGGCCGGGCGAACCGCCAGGGGACTGTACGCGGCGAACCTTCCCGGCGTGAGCATCACGGGGGACGAGAAGGTCTCGACCGTGATCGATCTCAAGGACTACGAGGAGGGCGCGTACCTGTTCTTCGCCACCAAGCGGGGGATGGTGAAGAAGACCCCGCTTCCCGAGTACGACTCACCACGCACCGGCCTCACGGCGGTGAACCTGAAGCCAGGCGACGAGATGATCGACGTGCTCCTGACCAACGGCAAGGACGAGATCATGCTCGTGTCGCGGAAAGGTCAGGCCATCCGGTTCAAGGAGGCACTGGTTCGGCCGATGGGACGAGCCACGGCCGGCGTGATCGGCATGCGCCTGGACCAGGGCGACGAGGTCATCGCGGTCGGCCCGGCTTCGGCCGGCGAGGAGCTGATCAGCGTGACGCAGCAGGGTTACGGCAAGCGGACGCCGCTGAAGGAGTACCCGACGAAGGGCCGGGGAGGGAAGGGCGTCATCGGCCATACCCTGACCAGGAAGACCGGGCTGCTCGCCGGGGCCTTCGTCGGCTCGAAGGGGCAGGACATGTTCGTCATCTCTTCCTCCGGCATCGTCATCCGGGTGGGCGCCGGCGACATCCGGCGGGTCGGCCGGGCCAGCCAGGGGGTGCGCACCATGCGGGTGGAGGAGGGCGCGCACGTCGTGGCCCTGGCCCCCGTGATCACGCAGGCGGAGCTGGAAGAGGAGTAGGGGCCTCGGCGAGCGAGGCCGCGATTCCTTCCTTCGGCAGGGGCACCTTTCGGAAGGTCGCATAGAGCCACAGGTCGTAGGCGATCTTCAGGGCGCCGGCGACCACGAACGGTGATCCCACCGCCACCTGCTCCATCAGGGCCCCCGCGCCCAGCGCCCCGAACGGGCGGGTCACATATCTCGCGGTGTTGGTGAATGCGGCCGCAGCGGTGCGCTCACTCGGATCGACCATTGCGACGACGTAGGCCTGCCGGGCGGGCACGTCCATCTGCGAGAGCGCGTACCGCGCGAGGAGGGCGGCCACCGCCCACCCGAGCGTGGGCATCAACGGGATCAGCACCAGGAGCACGTTCGACGGGAGGTGGGTGAACACCATCGTGTTCAGCAGCCCGATCCGGGAGCCAAGCCGTCCCGAGGCGATGGAGGAGCCCGCCTGGAGCAGACCGGCCACGAAGAACACCAGACCCATGGAGGACGGACTGGCTCCGAACTTCCGGCCGAACCAGAACACGATGAACGTCTGGACGATGAATCCACCCGCGAACGAATCCATCCCGAAGAGTGCGGCGAGCCGGATCACGGTTCGCCTCGAATGATCCAGAGGGTGGGGGCGCGCGCTCTGGGATGCGGGTCCCCCTCGTCGCTTCGCTCCTCGACCTACACCCTCCTCGCGCGCCCCCGCCCTTCGACCCACTCCCTCCGCGCGCCCCCCACCGGACTCGACACGGTCGGACAGGCGCGAAGCGAGGACCGCGCAGACGAGCGCAAGCGCGGGAAACGCGAGCAGCCAACGCTGGTCCGGGGGGAGGGCGGGGACCAGGCGCCGGAAGGCATCGGGACCACCGGCGGCGAGCGCGCCGAACGCCCCGGCCAGGTACGCAACCGCGTTGTAGCGCCCGAACACCCTGGCCCGGATGGCCGCGGGTGCGCCTCCCATCATGGCCTGCTCCAGTGAGGTGATGGGGCCGGACTCGTTCGGGTCGGTCGACAGCGTCCCGGTCAGGGCCGCCATGACGAGCAATGGAATCGAGCGTGTCAGGGCGAACACCGCCCCGGCAGCCCCCATGAGGAGCAGGAAGCCGGCGTAGGCTCGCCGGCGACCGATCCGGTCGCCGGCGAGCCCCACGGCGATCGAGCTCGCGGCCATGCCCGCGAGCATCGCCGTGAATACCAGGCCGACCTCGAAGTCCGTCAAACCTCCGCTCGCCAGGGCGCTTCCCAGGATCACGCTCCCGAACCCGTACAGGAACGCCCGAAGCGCCTGGATGGCCAGGATCAGTCGCAGGTCCGTCCGGTCGGTTCGTGAGTCGTCCACGTCACCCCCCGAGCAGGGCCATAATCGCATCGGTGAACGTGGTGGCGGGCCCGCTCGCCGGCGGAGCTCTCCTGGTCCAGGAGCACCCGGCGGGTCATGTTCGGATCCCCCGGGAACCTCTCCGCTGCCTGGGCCAGTCAAGGGTTGTTGCCGACGGGGTTCCGGCCGCGTAGAAAGACGGGGTACCCGAGGAGCCGGATGGACGAACCTAGCCTGGCAACCGAGCGCACGCCCGCAGGCGCGAGAAGAGCCGCGCCTGCGGGTGAGGTGGTCGCCACCATCCCTCCGGAGATCAGGCGGCCGCCGCGGAAGAGGCCTCGTCAGACCCGGGTGGTTCTCCGGAAGGTCGGGCCGTGGTCGGTGTTCAAGTTCTCCCTGCTCTTCTACCTATGCGTGATGACCGTCATCCTGCTGGCGCTGATCATGCTGTACGGGATGCTGGGAGCGGTGGGAGCTCTCGACCACGTCACCGAGTTCGTCCGCCACCTGTGGCCCGCCGACAAGTCGTTCTCCATCAACGGAGGCTGGATCTTCGCCCGGCTCACGGTGCTCGGCCTGTTCATGGTGGTCATCTGGTCGCTGATCAACGTGTTCATCGCATTCCTGTACAACCTCATCGCCGAGGTGATCGGCGGGATCGAGGTCACGCTGGCCGAGCGGCACTGACGCCGCGGACGGCTCGGAACCGAGAAAGCGCAGGTCAGGCCCAACATTGACAGCCTGTTCGAGCCATGCGTAGGCTTGCCCAGGGCCGGGCGGGAGGTCATCGGGCGGCTCCTTCGGGGCCTGTAGCTCAGCACGGTTAGAGCGCATCCCTGATAAGGATGAGGTCGTTGGTTCAAGTCCAACCAGGCCCACTGTGAAAGGAGAGAAAGCCTGATGGGTGAGGACACCGGATCCGAACAGAAGAAGAAGCGCGGGTTCTTCGGAAAGCTCCTCCGCCTTGCGTTCATCGGCGCGATCGTGGCCGGGGTGGTGACGTTCTTCAAGCGTCGCCGAGGGCAGGACTTCGGCGAGGACGAATGGCAGGAGCTTCCGCCTCCCCAGGGCGGCTAGATCTCGGGCGAAGTGAGATAGACCAAGGGGCCCGTGCCGACGGCGCGGGCCCTTTCCTGTCCTGGCCCTTATCGGTCGCGGGATAGACTCGCCCGCGCCATGGCGTTGAACGCGGCCCGGATGCTGGCGGAGGACGCCGCCAGAGCAGCCGGCGTTGAGCTCCGGCTCCTCACGACGCTCGAGGATGCCGACAGGATCCTCCGGGTCATGGTGGCGACGTGGGGCGAGTACCAGCTGGTCCCTCGGGAGATGATCCGGGCCTTGGCCGACAGCGGGAACATCCCATACGGAGCCTTCCGAGGCGACGAGCTCGTGGGGTACGTGCTCGGGTGGATGGCGCTGGACGGGGACGGACCCCACGTTCATTCGCACATGCTGGCGGTGCTCCCAGGGTCGCGGTCCGGTGGTGTGGGGTTCGCACTGAAGCTCGCCCAACGGGCCCAGGCCCTGGGGGC
This sequence comes from Actinomycetota bacterium, assembly GCA_035701505.1. Taxonomy (GTDB): domain Bacteria; phylum Actinomycetota; class UBA4738; order UBA4738; family HRBIN12; genus AC-69. The sequence goes on along the minus strand of DASSSA010000117.1, from coordinate 3,843 downwards.
GGGCTATCGCGTGATCCGATGGACGTTCGATCCGCTGCAGGCCCGAAACGCCCACTTCAACCTGAACAAGCTGGGGGTGCAGTGCGACCGGTTCCATCGCGACTTCTACGGTGCGATGAGCGATGCGCTGAACCGCGGCGAGCGGAGCGATCGGCTCGTCGTGAGGTGGGATCTGGATCGGGCGATCGGCAGTTCCACGAGCCCACCCGGTCCGCACGTCGACGCGCTCCGCGCAAGCGGGCCGCTCGAGATGCCCACGCCGGAGCGGGGGGAGGAGCCAGCCCTCGCCGCAGGCGGGAGCCTTCGGGTGGGGGTCCCGGCTGACTACGTGGGCCTCAAGGAGCGGGATCCGGCGCTCGCCTCGGAGTGGCGAGACGCCGTGGGCGATGTCCTCGATACGTGCTTCGAGCTGGGGATGATCGTGGTGGGCTTCACCCGCGACCCCGACGGCCCGGGGTATGTCCTCACGGCTCGCGCAGCCGCGGCCGACGGACCTGCATGACCGTCGTTCGAGCCATCGAGCTCCGCCTGATCAGGCTTCCCCTCGTACGCCCGTTCCGAACGAGCTTCGGCCAGGAGACGGAGAAGGAATGCATTCTGGCCAGGGTGGACACTGATGACGCCGAGGGGTGGGGCGAATGCGTCGCCGGGCCCAACCCCGGCTTCTCCGAGGAGTTCAACGAGGGAGCTTGGCTCCTCCTGCGGGACTTCCTGGCTCCGGCGCTCTTTCAGGCCGGCGACACCCGGGCCGAGGACCTCGAGCACATCTTCGCTTTCGTCCGGGGCCACCCGATGGCCAAGGCCGCGCTGTCGAACGCGGTCCTGGATGCGGAGCTCCGGGCCCGCGGCGAATCCCTCGCCGCGTACCTCGGCGCCGACAAGGACCGTGTGGCATGCGGCGTTTCGGTCGGCATCCCACCGAGCACCGAGCAGCTCCTGGAGCAGGTGGCCGGGTACCTGGCCGATGGATATCGCCGGGTCAAGCTGAAGATCCAGCCGGGCCTCGACATCGAGCGTGTCGCCGCGGCACGGGAGGCGAACCCGGAGGCCGCGCTCTCGGTCGATGCGAACGCGGCCTATTCGCTCGGCGATGTCGAGACCCTCCGGGCGCTCGATGCCTTCGAGCTGCTGATGGTGGAGCAGCCCCTCCATCAGGACGACTTGGTGGAGCACTCGAGGCTCCAGCGGGAGATCCGGACCGACATCTGCCTCGACGAGTCGATACGATCGGCCGCCGATGCCGAGGCGGCGATCGAGCTCGGGTCGTGTCGCATCGTGAACATCAAGCAGGGCAGGGTGGGCGGGCTGGGAGAGGCCAAGCGGATCCACGACGCCCTCCTTCCTCGAGGGGTCCCCGTCTGGTGCGGGGGGATGCTCGAGACCGGGATCGGCAGGGCCACCAACCTGGCGCTCGCCTCCCTGCCCGGTTTCGTGCTCCCCGGTGACACCAGCGCGAGCGAGCGGTACTTCCTCGAGGACATCACCGAACCGTTCCGCATGGATCCCGACGGGACGATGGCGGTCCCGGGAGGCCCGGGCATCGGGGTGGACCCTCGGCCCGACCGGCTTGCCCAGTGCACCCTGCGGACGGAAGTCCTGAAGAAAGAGTGACAAGAAGCGGGATCCCCGCTTGACCCAGGACGCCGGTGGCCCGTACAGTCCGGCACGAGAGGCCGCTGGGACCTTCGGGTTCTGGCGGCTTCTCGCTTTCCCGTACTCGTGCCCGGCGCGTCCTCGATGTGCTTGACCCCTGCCGGTAGGCGGGTACTTTGCGATAGGTTGCCGGTCACGGCATGCTAGCGATGAGCACCGGGTGGCTGGCAGCGAGGGGCAGAGCCATGAAGAAACGCGTCGTACGCACCGGCGAGATCGAGGTCGAGGATTCGCAGGGGCGAGTGCGGGCACGTCTTGGCGTGACGAACGACGACTCGCCCTTCGTTGCGTTCTACGGCCCGGACGAGCGGCTGCGGGCCCGGTTCGGGGTTCAGCTCGATGGCTCCGCCGGCCTGGCCATCGCCGACGACGAGGGAAAGGTCCGAGCGACCTTCGGCCTGTTCTCCGACGGCTCGGCCAGCATGGCCATGGTGGACCACAACGGGAAGGTTCGGGCGAAGTTCGGACTGTCGACCGAGGGCTCGCCGACGCTCGCGCTCCGGAACAAGGACGGGCAGCTCGGTTTCGTGTACAGCCTGGCCCAGCAAGGATCTCCCACCATCTCGCTCCAGGACGAGGATGGGAAGGTGCGGGCCAGGCTGGGACTGGCAGCCGAAGGTTCGCCCATCCTGCGCCTGCTGAACAAAGACGGCGAGCTCAGGGCCATCATGGGACTCACGGCGGAGGGCACGCCGGTGATCCAGTTCATGGACAAGAAGGGGGAGCCGACCTGGATGGCCCCGGAGAAGCTCCCCTTCGTGGATCTGACCGAGGTCGAGACCGTCCCCGCGCAGGAGGAGGCCTAGCGCTTGCCGGGGTGGTGGATGGCAGCATTCGCCGTCCAGTGGCTCCTGCTCATCGCCCTGGGCGTCGTGGTCGTGGCCCTGGCCCGCCAGGTCGGCGTGTTGCACCTTCGGCTCGGCCCCCTCGGCGCTCTGGAGATCGACGACGAGGGGCCGCCGCTCGGCCAGACGCCGCCCCTTCTGCGGGTTAGGGCGGCGGACGGCTCTGCCGTTGACCTGGGAGGTCCTGGGGATGGCCGCCTGGTGGTGTTCGAGTCCTCGACCTGTCCGGTGTGCGAGCAGGTCCGCCCGTCGGTCCCCGCGGCGGCGGAGGCGGCGAGGCTGGTCCCCCAGATCGTGTCCGATCCGGAGGCCGAGCGTGCCTGGGCCGTCCCGGGCGTTCCGTTCGTCGTGATCCTCGACCCGTCGGGGGTCGTCAGGGCCAAGGGCACGGTGAACGACCTGGAACAGCTGGAAGGGCTGGTCGACACGGCCGCCCGCCGGATGTCCTCTGAGCTCCAGGAGGCCCGGGCCGGCTGATGCGCCACGAGCTCGCCCGCATGCCCGTCGAGCTCGCTCGCAGGACGAGCAGGCGCTCGTTCCTGGGCAGGGTTGGACGGGCCGTGGTGGCCTTGGCGGGCGGGTCCTTCGTCGCCGTCGCCCTCGCTCCCGAGCGGGCGGAGGCGCACCATATCTGCGGCCACCTGTACACCACGGGATCCTGTCCCCACCCGTTCGCCCCGCTCACCCGGGTTGACGCGTTCGGTTACCCGGTGCACCCGGTGCACGGCTATCCGGTGGACGACGACGGCCGCATCTACACGAACCGCCGACAGCGACGGCGGAAGATCTGCCAAGAGCGGGTCCCCGATGACTATCCGGGGGTGAAGGATCCTCGGTACGGCGGTGGTTGGAGCCGATGCTGCGACGGGCGCGTCCGCCACATCCAGGACTGCTGCTCGAGTTCGAGGATCAGGATCAACGGGGACGCCTCGGTCCGTGGGTACTGCCCGGGCGCCCTTCGAGTGTTCTGCATCGCGTACCGGGAGCTCAACGTGGCATGTTGAGCGAGCCCGTGACGATCACCGTGATCGTCGCGTCGATCGTCGCCGGCGTCTCCACGCTCTTCGGTCCCTGAGGGCTGTCGATGGTGGAGACCATCACCCCCGTGGTCCACGGGGGACGAGCCGGAAGGTGGGCCGGATGCGTGGCGCTCCACGTGACGGGCGCGGTGGCGTCCGCGGCGGCCTTCGGGGCGATCCTCGGTGCCGCGGGCTCGCTGCTCGGCGCTCCATGGAGGGGAGGCTGGGCCCTCCTCATCGCCATCGTGGCCGTGCTGTACCTGGTGCGAGAGACGATCGGGGTGCCGGTCCCGGTGCCGCAGCTCCGCCGGCAGGTCCCGCAGTGG
>DASSSA010000116.1:0-6222 GCA_035701505.1 Actinomycetota bacterium | reverse complement strand
GCGGACCGCGGACGAGCTGGCCGTCGTCTTTGGGGGGTTCCTGGAGCAGTACGAGCTCTCGTTCACCCGCCAGATCACCGGCGTCGCCATCGCCTCGGTCGTCCCCACGTCCACTCGGGCCCTCCGGGAGATGACCGAGCGATACTTCAGCTTTCCGGCCGTGGTCGTGGAGCCCGGGACCCGCACCGGCTTGTCGATCGTCACGGACAACCCCCGCGAGGTTGGTGCGGATCGGATCGTGAACGCGCTTGCGGCGTATCACCGGTACGGCGGTCCGTGCATCGTGATCGACTTCGGCACGGCCACGACGTTCGACGCCATCTCGGAGAAGGGCGAGTTCCTGGGCGGGGCCATCGCGCCCGGGGTGCAGGTGTCGAATGAGGCCCTGTCCTCGGCCACCGCGCGGCTCCCCCAGGTCGAGCTGCACCCGCCGAAGTCGGTGGTGGGCAAGAACACCGTGGAAGCCATCCAGGCCGGGCTGATCTTCGGCGCGGCGGCCGAGGCGGACGGGATCATCGAACGGATGAGGGCCGACATCGGCGACGGTGCACTGGTGGTGGCGACCGGCGGCCTGGCCTCGGTGGTCGTGCCCTCCTGCGAGCGCATCGACCATCACGACGAGTGGCTCACGCTGGAAGGACTCCGCCTGGTCTTCGACAGGAACGTCGGACCGGTCGATGACTGAGGAGGGCTTCCGGGAACGGGAGGTCCTGAAGGCCCGGCGCGAGACCCTGGAACGACTGCGGGCCAAGGGGATCGAGCCGTTCGCGTTGAACTTTGAGTCGGCGCTCGGCGTGCAGGAGCCGAACCGCCTCGACGCCATCCGGGAGGAGTTCGGGGGGCTGGGGCCGGAGGAGATGCGCGACGACGTCCGCATGGTGGCGGGACGGGTCGTCCTGCGACGGGACATGGGCAAACTCAAGTTCCTGGTGGTGCGGGATCGCTCGGGCGATCTTCAGCTCGTCGCCTCCGCGACGGACACGGATCCCGCGAGCTTCGCGCTGCTCGGCGACGTCGACCTGGGCGACATCGTGGGCGCGATCGGCCGGGTCGGAACGACGAGGAAGGGCGAGCTGTCGATCTTCGTCGAGCGGATGGCGATCCTGACGAAGGCCCTGCGGCCGCTCCCCGAGAAGTGGCACGGGCTGAAGGATCCGGACCTCCAGCAGCGATACCGGTACCTCCAGCTGGCCACCGATCTCGAATCGCGCCGCATCGTCGATGCTCGGGCGACAACGCTGAAGGCCATACGCGCGTACCTCGACGAGCATGGCTTCGTGGAGGTCGAGACGCCCGTCCTCCAACCCGTGGCCGGCGGGGCCATGGCGCGGCCGTTCACCACCTTCCACCAGGCGCTCGGCTTCGAGCTCAAGCTTCGGATCTCGCTCGAGCTGTACCTCAAGCGCTTGCTCGTCGGAGGCATGGAGCGCGTGTACGAGATCGGACGCAATTTCCGAAACGAGGGGATCGGGCCAACGTACAACCCCGAGTTCACGATGCTCGAGGCCTATCAGGCATACGGCGACTACCACTCGATGATGCGACTCGCCGAGGAGCTCCTGGTCGAGTGCGCCCGTGCAGTCAGAGGATCGCTCCAGTTTCCCGTTCGCGGCAGGGACCTTGATCTCACGCCGCCGTGGCGGCGGATCACCGTCCTGGGCAGCGTGTCCGAAGCGGTGGGCGAGGAGATCACCCTGGAACGCTCGGACCTGGCCGGTCTGGCCGAGCACCACGGCGTCGGGGTGGACCCCGCGTGGGGCCCGGGGAAGCTCGTGCAGGAGTTGTTCGAGAAGCTCGTCGAGGAGACGCTGTTCAATCCGACGTTCGTCTGCGACTTCCCCCAGGAGGTCTCGCCCCTCGCCCGGCCACATCGAGAGAACCCAGGGCTTACAGAGCACTTCGACCTGGTGATGGCCGGCATCGAGCTGGCGACGGCTTTCTCGGAGCTCACCGACCCCGACGGACAACGGGCCAGGTTCGAGGCCCAGGCCCGGGCCAAGGCGGCTGGGGAGGAGGAGGCTCATCCCCTCGACGAGGACTTCATCCGCGCCCTGGAGCACGGCATGCCCCCCGCCGGCGGCATCGGGATCGGGGTCGACCGGCTCCTGATGATCCTTCTCGACGTCCCCTCGATCAGGGACGTCATCCTGTTCCCTCAGATGCGGCCCGAGGAGGGGCGGGACTGATCCGAGAGACCCCGCCGTGAGCCCGGCCGCCCTGGCCCTGGTCCTTTCGGCAGCCGTCCTCCACGCCGGGTGGAACCTCCGGCTTCACGAGACGGACGATCGGGTGGCCTCGATGGCCGTGGCCGGGCTGGTCGCCGGGGCGGCGCTGCTTCCCTTCACGGTGGCCGCCCCCCCGACGGCGGTCGTCGGCCTGGTGCTCGTGTCGGGAATCCTGGAGCTGGCCTACGGCCTGGCCCTCGCCGCGGCGTACGCACGTGGCGACCTCTCTCTCACGTACCCGCTCGGCCGAGGGACGGCGCCGCTCCTCGCCACTGTCGGGGCCTGGATCGTGCTGTCACAGCGACCGACCGGCGCCGCCGTTTTCGGGGCGCTGCTGCTCGGATTCGGCCTCGCCGTGCTCGGCCTGGAGGCCCACAGGGCGCGGGCCCTGTCGGCCGCAGGGTTCGCCGTCCTGGTCGGTGTGGTCATCGCGTCCTACTCGGTGGTGGACGCGAGGGCCGTGCAGGAGGTCTCGCCCTTCCCCTACCTCGGAGCGGCCATGCTCCTCCAGGGCGTCCTGACCTCCGCGGTGACCCGGTTCGACGCGGCACGTCTTCGGGCCGCCCTTCGCCCTGGCGCGCTCATCGGGCTGGGGAGTCTCGCCGCCTACCTCCTCGTCCTATTCGCGTTCCGGCTGGCCCCGGTGGGCCGGGTGGCGACGGTTCGGGAAACCTCGGTCCTCCTGGCCATGCTGCTCTCGCGGGAGCGGCCGGGAGCGGCCACGTGGGCGGGGGCGGCCCTCTGCGTGGTCGGCGCGGCGCTGGCCGCGGGCTGAGTGGATGGGCGGTCAGCCCGCCGGGTCCGGCGCCTCGACGGCCTCGTGGAGGACGATGACCAGATCCTCGAGCGAGCCTCCCTTGGCCAGGAAACCGGACGCTCCGGCCTCCCTGGCCTCCCGCTCCACCCCCGGATCGGCATGGGCGGTGAGGAACACGATGGGGAGCTCCGGCCTGGCCTGATGGATCTCCCGCATGGCGGCGATCCCGTCGAGATCTGGCATCGACAGGTCCATGATGACCAGGTCGGGATCCAGGGCCCGGGCCTGCTCGGTGGCGGCAACCCCGCCCCCGGCCTCCCCCGCGACCTCGATGCTCTTGATCATTCGGAGGGCAGATGTCAGCGCCCGGCGGAACGCCGAGTGGTCGTCGACGACCAGCACCCGCAACTTCAATCGTCTCCTTACGGGGAAGACCGGGGGGAAGGGGCACCGCTTGGATCCGCGATGAATCTTGCCCACACGTTGAGGCCTTCGTAAACGGCCCGTTCGGGGGAACTTGTGTCGCCCATGCGGGGAGGTCGGGGCACTTTTCGCCCTACAGCTAATCCCGGACGCGTTCCCTTCCGAAGAAAGAGGAGGAGAACGTCGATGGGAATGGATGGTGGGAGCAGAGCCAAGCTCCAGGCGTATCGGGGGGCAGGGGTATACTTCCCCCCGTGGGGCGCTTCCAAGGCGCGCTCAGGCGCCGCAGGAGCGCCCGACCTGCCTCGGGGGTAGGACCGGGTCTGACGATCCTCGAGGCCGTTCGATAGAGGGGCTCCGGCCCAGGGGACGCTGACATGTTCGAACGGTTCACCGACCGGGCCAGACGAGTGGTGGTCCTCGCGCAGGAAGAGGCGAGGATGCTCAATCACAATTACATCGGGACCGAGCACATCCTGCTCGGCCTGATCCACGAGGGGGAGGGGGTCGCGGCCAAGGCCCTCGAGTCGCTGAACATCTCGCTCGAGGCCGTCCGCCAGCAGGTCGAGGAGATCATCGGCCAAGGCCAGGCCGCGCCGACGGGGCACATCCCGTTCACCCCGAGGGCCAAGAAGGTCCTCGAGCTGTCGCTCCGCGAAGCCCTTCAGCTGGGACACAACTACATCGGGACCGAGCACATCCTGCTCGGCCTGATCCGGGAGGGCGAGGGCGTGGCCGCCCAGGTCCTCCAGAAGCTCGGCGCGGACCTCAACCGGGTCCGCCAGACGGTCATCCAGCTCCTGTCCGGATACACCGGCGGCAAGGAGCAGGCCCCAGGCGAGCAGGCCGGCCAGGGCCAGGGCTCGATGGTCCTGGACCAGTTCGGCAGGAACCTCACGCAACTCGCCCGGGAGCTGAAGCTCGACCCCGTCATCGGCCGGGAGAAGGAGATCGAGCGGGTCATGCAGGTCCTGTCCCGACGGACCAAGAACAACCCGGTCCTGATCGGCGAACCCGGCGTGGGAAAGACGGCCATCGTCGAGGGCCTGGCCCAGGACATCGTGAAGGGCGAGGTCCCCGAGACCCTGAAGGGCAAGCAGATCTACACGCTCGACCTCGGTGCCCTGGTGGCCGGATCGCGCTACCGCGGCGACTTCGAGGAGCGGCTGAAGAAGGTCCTGAAGGAGATCCGGACCCGCGGGGACATCGTGCTGTTCATCGACGAGCTGCACACCCTGGTGGGGGCTGGCGCCGCCGAGGGCGCGATCGACGCCGCCAGCATCCTGAAGCCGATGCTCGCCCGTGGCGAGCTCCAGACCATCGGGGCGACCACCCGCGACGAGTACCGCAAGCATCTGGAGAAGGATGCGGCCCTGGAGCGGCGGTTCCAGCCGATCTACGTCGAGGAGCCCACCGTCGCCCACTCCATCGAGATCCTGAAGGGCCTCCGGGACCGCTACGAGGCGCACCACCGCGTGTCGTACACCGACGACGCGCTGGTGGCGGCGGCCAACCTCTCGGATCGGTACATATCCGACCGCTATCTGCCGGACAAGGCCATCGACCTGATCGACGAGGCCGGCTCGCGCATGCGGATCCGGCGGATGACCGCCCCGCCGAACGTTCGCGAGGTGGACGAGAAGATCGCCGAGGTCCGCCTGCGCAAGGAATCGGCCATCGACGCCCAGGACTTCGAGCGAGCCGCGGCCCTTCGCGACGAGGAAAACCAGCTGCGGCAGGAGCGGGAGCGGCGGGAGCGCGAATGGAAGTCGGGAGAGATGGACATCCTGTCCGAGGTGGACGAGGAGGAGATCGCCGAGGTCCTCGCGTCATGGACCGGCATCCCGGTGTTCAAGCTCACCGAGGAGGAGACCGAGAAGCTGCTCCGCATGGAGGACGAGCTCCACAAGCGGATCATCAGCCAGGACGATTCGATCAAGGCCGTGTCCAGGGCCATCCGCCGGACCCGTGCCGGGCTGAAGGACCCGAAGCGCCCCTCGGGCTCGTTCATCTTCCTGGGGCCGTCCGGCGTGGGAAAGACCGAGCTGTCCAAGGCTCTGGCCGAGTTCCTGTTCGGCGACGAGGATGCCCTGGTGCAGCTGGACATGTCGGAGTACATGGAGAAGCACACGGTCAGCCGGCTGATCGGATCGCCCCCCGGCTACGTGGGGTACGAGGAGGGCGGCCAGCTGACGGAGGCCGTCCGGCGCAAGCCGTTCTCGGTCGTCCTGTTCGACGAGATCGAGAAGGCCCACCCCGACGTGTTCAACACCTTGCTCCAGATCCTGGAGGATGGGCACCTCACCGACGCGCAGGGCCACAAGGTGGACTTCAAGAACACGATCATCATCATGACCTCGAACCTGGGGACTCGGGACATCCAGAAGGGGCCGGCCATCGGGTTCGCCGCACGTCCCGACGAGAAGCTGACCTACGAGAAGATGAAGGAGCGGGTCGTGGAGGAGCTCAAGCGCTCCTTCCGTCCGGAGTTCCTCAACCGCATCGACGAGGTCATCGTGTTCCACTCGCTGTCCCGCGAGGACGTGAAGAACATCGTCGACCTGATGATGAAGCGGGTCCGCGAGCAGCTGAAGTCCAAGGATCTCGACGTCGAGCTCACCGACGCGGTCAAGGAGCTGCTCGCCGAGAAGGGCTACGACCCGGCGCTCGGCGCGCGACCGCTCCGGCGGACGATCCAGCGGATGGTCGAGGACCCACTGTCGGAGAAGCTGCTGTACCGGGAGTTCCGGGCCGGACAGACGGTGATCGTGGACGTCCAGGACGGCGAGATCACGTTCGAGGCTCCGCTTTCGCCCG
>DASSSA010000115.1:0-2347 GCA_035701505.1 Actinomycetota bacterium | reverse complement strand
GAGGACGATGAGCGCAAGAGCCGCGGCCTGCACCGGGAGGCTCCGGCCCTCTGTCATCCGTCCGGACCGCACCTCATGGTCGACCTGATCGTGCCTCCCGACGCGGCTCATCTCACGGGTCCCACGCATCGTCCTCTAAGCTACCCACCCCCGAGATGCTCTCTCCGGCTTCAGTACATGAGAAGTGCCACGCGCGGGCACCGAGGTCATGGACGAACCTGTGGAAGTCGTCGACGTTCAACGGGTGAGGTTCGGCTCACGGATCCGACCAGCGCCGGGTTCTTCGTCCCGGAGTCACTGCCCACGGTGGCCACCGAGGACCCTGCGCTCAGCCGAGGCACCAACAAGGTGGTCATGTGGAGCTACCCCATCATCTGCAAGGGGCTGATCTACGCCATCGACATCCGAAACGGCCTCTACATCCTTCGCTACACCGGCCCTCACGCGGATGAGGTCGCAAACATCGGATTCCTGGAAGGGAACTCGAACCTCGGGGACGCCCTGAAGCTCGATCAGAGCGCGTGAGGCACGTGGTGCCGTCGTCGCGGGCCGCGGCAGGCCGAACGACCTCCCGCTTGGGTCAACTCCACTATCACTGGCAGCGCCTCGGGTGGGTTCGGGTTCAGCGGGACAGTACCTCCATCGCCCTTTGAACGATGGCGTCCATGAGGTCGGGCCAATCCGGGAGCTGATGGCGGAAGCACCCCCCCGCCTCGTGGAGGAGGGCCCGGGCGTAATGGGTAGGGAACCGCCGCTGCCACGCGGACGGGACGCGGGCGAAGTATGCCTCGGCGAAGGCCCGCCCCACCCCTTCGATCCGCGGGGCCAGTGAGGGACGGCGCTGGGCCATACCGGTAAGCCGAGCGATCAGGGACCCGACGTCCGTCACGGGGTCGCTGCCTGCGAACCAATCGAGGTCCAGAACCGTCAAGCTGTCCCCGCTCAACACGATATGGTCGGGCTTCAGGTCTCCGTGCGTGGCGGCGGGTTCCACGTCATCCAACCCTTCGGCGACGCAGGCAACCACACCCCGCACGGTGTCGGTGAGCGCAGGTCGTACCCAGGTCACGAGCGCCGCCGCCCGCCGAACATCGTCGAGCTCGTCGGACTTGGTGCGGCGTCGCGCTGGGGCGGGCACCTCCCGGTGGAACGCTGCCAGCGCCTCGGCGACTCGCTCCATCACGGGGGCCGCCTCATCCTGCGCGAGAAGGACGTCGGCCAGGGACCTGCCGGTGACCTCGTCCTGGATCAGGGCGCGGTGGTCTTCCAGGTAGGCCACCGGCTCAGGAACGGTGAATCCGCGCCCACCCAGGGCAGACCCCAGAGTCAGAAGCGCCCTGTGAGTCCTCGCGCCCTGGAGGTCCCGATACGCCTTCACGTACCACGTGTCACTGCCGTTCGAGGGGGCATCAAGGCGCCAGCGGAGCGCGCAGCCGAGGCCGGCCCGGTATCGCACAGCTTCCGCAGTCCACGCATTTGCCCCTGCCCGCGATCGCGGAAGCACCGACTTCAGCCGTTCGGGGTTCAGGAGCGCCGGAAGCGATGGCAGCCGCCGATCGAGCGGGAACACCTGAAGGATCAGGCTCGAGTCCGAAGCGAACGCCACCGGCGGCAGGACAGCGCCGGGGGCTGCGATCGTCGGCATGCTCGTCTCTAACTTGCCCCAGACCTGACGGGCCCGCTCCCTTGGATAGAGCAGGGCCGTGATCCACTGTTCGCGCTGTTCGCCGGACGGACCGACCAACCGAGCGGTGTACTGGACGACTGCTCGAGCGCCTCGCCGGTAGCGGATTCGGTCCACCATGCAGGCTTCAATTCCGAATCCGCCTGTCGGCGCCAGGTTGCGGCGGAACAGCGCCAGCATGGCCACCGGATCGAGCGCCTCGGCCAAGTGGGGAAGAACCAGGTCTTCAGGGACAAGCGTCGCGGCATCCCGCACGAGCCCGTCCATGAACGCCGCCGCGCCCGTCATGAGCGGGCGGCGGCCCGCCGTTTGGCCACGCTTAGCCCGGCGAAGCTGCAACTCCGCCTCCCACCGGTTCTGGTAACGCTGGGCGAGCACGCGGATCGCTGGCGAGGGGACGCCCGTGGCGCGCTCGTAGCCCAATGACGTCAGCAAGTCGCCGGCCAGGGCCTCAAGCACCGCGGCGTCCCGCTCCGACATCTGGGTCATCCACTCACGCAAGCCGGGAGTTGGCGGGAGCCAGGCCTTCTTCGCGGACAGACCGGGCTCGTTACGCTGCCTGCCGACGTGGTAGTCGAGCGTGTCGGGCGCGAACGGGAGCTCGAGGAAGCGGCACAGGATCTCGACGGTCTCACGCGGACGCGCCACCAAGTCCTCGTAGCG
>DASSSA010000114.1:0-2698 GCA_035701505.1 Actinomycetota bacterium | reverse complement strand
CGCTACGGCGATCGCCGCCGCGATCACGGCGGCGATCGCCGTCCGCGTCCGCCGCGCGGTCCGCGGTCGGGCCGCCGCTCTCCCGAGGCCGGCCACGACCCGATCCTCCAGGCCAGGCGAAAGCGGAGCGGGCGCCAGCGCGAACGCGAAGGTCGCCGCGGCCTGGCTCAGCTCGGCCGCCTCCTTCCGGCATCCGGCACACCACTGGAGGTGCCGCTCCAACGCGACCTGCTCTCCCGGGGGCAGGACGCCCACCGCGAGCTCGGGAAGCTGATCCCGGACGGCGACGCAGTTCACAGCCGGTCCTTGTCCTGGTTGGCCCGACGAACCTTGATCAGGGCGGTCCGCAGGCGGGTCTTGACCGTTCCCAGGGGGATCCCGTCGGCCTGGGCGATCTCCCTGGCGGTCAGGCCCCCGAAGTACGTGCGCACCAGGAGCTTGCGCTCTCCGTCGGAGAGGGTCTGCAGGGCCCGGACGGCCGCGTCGCGCTCGAGGACCGGATCTTCGTCCCCGGCCTCCGAAACCTCCGGAACCTCGTCCACCAGCACGAGCGTGGGACGGGTGACGCCGGTCTCGCGGCGAAGCCGGTCGACAGCCAGGTTGTGGGCGATGGTCATCAGCCAGGTGGACAACCTGCCCCGGGTGGCGTCGAACCGGGCCGCCTTTCGCCAAGCCGTGAGGAACACGTCCTGCGTGAGCTCCTCCGCAGCCTCTGAGCTCCCCAGCAGCCGGAGCCCGAGCGTGAAGATCGGCCGGGCGAACCGTGCGTACAGGGCCCGGACGGCGTCCTCGTTCCCGGCGAGCAATCCTTCCACGAGCTGCTGTTCCTCCCGCGCGAGCAGCGGCCCTTCGGTGCGGCCGTTCACTCCGGGCCCTCTCCTTCCGGTATACGGGCCTTCGCTCCATCCGAGCTTGCGACGCCCGTTGCTCCATTATGCCCACTCGCCGGGCACGGAAGCGCCGAATGCCCCTGACCTGGACCCCCCCGCGCGGATGGACCCCGAAGGTTCGGACGTCCCCCCGGGCCTGCCGGGTTCGCCGAGCCCACGCCCGGTGGCCCGAGTGGCATGATGGATGCTGGCATGCGCACCTTCGCCCGCGCCGTGCTCCTCGGGGCGGCAACGCTGTCCGCGACCGCCTTCCTCGCCACGTCGGCGCGGGCGCAGGGGGACCGTCCGGTCGTGGTGGAGCTCGGCCTCAGGGGTGTCGTGGATCCCTTCACGGCGAACTACATCGCCGGTGGCATCGCCCGAGCCCAGGCGCAGGGCGCGGACGCCGTGCTCCTCACGATCGACACGCCCGGAGGGCTCGACTCCTCCATGCGGCAGATCATCCAGGCCATCCTGAACTCGGACGTGCCGGTCGTGTGCTACGTCTCCCCCGAGGGGGCCCGGGCCGCATCCGCCGGAACGTTCATCATGATGGGCTGTCCGGTGGCCGCGATGGCCCCGGGAACGAACATCGGGGCCGCCCATCCGGTCGGCGTGGCCGGCGCCATCGAGCAGAAGAAGGTCACGAACGACGCGGTCGCCTACATCCAGAGCCTGGCCAACCGCAACGACCGCAACGCGGAGTGGGCCAAGCGGGCGGTCGTGGATGCCGTCAGCATCCCGGCCGAGGAGGCCGTGAAGGAGAACGTGATCGACCTCATCGCACCGAGCATCCCCTCGCTGCTGTCCGACATCGACGGGCAGACGGTCGAGGTCGCCGGGGGGCAGACCGCGACGATCCGAACCGGCGGGGCGTCCATCCAAATACTGAGCATGGGCATCGGGGCACGGATCCTGCACGCGCTCCTGTCGCCGGACTTCGCCTTCATCTTTTTCTACCTGGGGCTGGGGTTGATCGTCGTCGAGCTCATCCACCCCGGGCTGTCGGTGCCGGGAATCATGGGCATCGTCTTCCTGGTCGCCGCGTTCGTGACCTTCGGACTCCTCCCCGTGCAGATCGTCGGGGTGGTCCTGCTGCTCGCGTCGGCGCTGTTCTTCCTCCTCGAGTTGAAGCACCCGGGGCTGGGAGTCGCCACCGTCGGGGGCGTGGCCTGCCTCGTTCTCGGCGGCCTCACGCTGTTCAATCCATCCGTCCCGAACGCCCGCGTGTCGCTGTGGGTCATCGTGCCGGTTGCCGGCGCGCTCGTCCTGTTCTTCGGAACGGTGGTCAAGGCGGCGATGGCCGCTCGCCACCTGCCCGCCGTCGGCGGGATCGAGGGCATCGTCGGGAGCGAGGGCGTGGTCGAGGACGACCTCGACCCCGAGGGCGTCGTGCTCGTCACGTCCGAGCAGTGGTCGGCCCGGTCGGTGGCCGGCCACTTGCCGAGAGGCACCCGGGTGCGGGTGGTCGGGGTGGACAGGCTTCGGCTGGACGTCGAACCGATCAAGCAACAGGCCACGGCAGTGCCGTTGGCGGAAGGAGGAAAGCCGTGATCCCACTTCTCATCGGCCTGGGGATCGTGCTGTTGATCGTGATCCTCGTGCTGCCGCAGGCCATCCGGATCGTCCGCGAATATCAGCGCCTGGTCGTGTTCCGCCTGGGTCGCAACATCGGCGTGAAGGGGCCGGGGTTCGTCCTCCTGATCCCCATCGTGGACCGGGCCGTGTGGGTGGACCTCCGCGAGCTGTACCTGGAGATCCCCCATCAGACCGCCATCACCGAGGACAACGCCTCCATCTCGATCGACTTCATCGTGTTCTACAAGGTG
>DASSSA010000113.1:0-3693 GCA_035701505.1 Actinomycetota bacterium | reverse complement strand
ATGCTGGGCGTGGCCATCGTCCCTCCTCATCCGACTGTGCTGTCGTTGAGGATGGCGGTGGCCCTCTATGTCACGGGGGATTTCCACCCCGGAAGTCCACGCCGAATTTCCACCACGTCTCGGGACGTTAACCCACCAGGTTCGGGACTTCTCCGCGCGAACGTTTGAAGGTCGAACGAGGTTCATTCGGCTTATCCCACGTGGTTGGGGAAAGCGAGTCATCATCACCGACGGGATGAACAGATTTCAGGACCTGTACGAGCAAATCCGGTTCAGGGCTGCTCATGCCGAATATCGACGTGCAGCGACGCTCACGGATCGACTTCTATATTGGGGGTAACAGCCGACGGTCCGGTCTAACGTGACCGGGATCACGAGGATTCGCGCCCCCGTACCGTCGTCCTCGGCGTGCGGGCGCGAGTGAGCGAGCGCCGAAACAGCGAATTCTTAGTCGCATCCGTATCCGGTGGGGATGCTCCTATTGTTCGTCAACCCCCACGAGACGGCGATGGACCTCCCGCGCCACGTATCGTTTGAGACACCGGATGATCTCCTTCTTGGACAGTCCCTCCTTAGTCCGCCGGTCCACGTAGTTCCTCGTCCTGGGGTCAGAACTCATCCTGACCAAGACGATCCGCCAAAGCGCGTTGTTCGCGATGCGGTCCCCGCCTCGGTTCAACCGATGCCGGTTGGTCTTGCCCGAGGAGGCCGGAAGCGGCGCCACACCGCACAGCCTTGCGAAGGCCGCCTCACTCGACAGGCGCTCGGGGTTGTCCCCAGCCGCGACCAGTAGGGCTCCGGCGACATCGGTCCCCACCCCAGGAAGGGCCAGCAACCCCGGGGCGGCCTCCGACACCACTTGCGCCAGGACCCGGTCGAGCTCGCCGATCTCCGCACTGAGGGCGGCGTGTCGACGAGCGAGGTGCCGAAGGGCGAGCTTCGTCGCGGCCGACGGATCGAGGAGCGGACCGGGCCGGAAGCGGGTGGCCACTCGGACCAGACGGGGAACAGACATGCTACGGAGCGATGCCCGGAGTTCCTCCGGCGACGTGAGCACCAGCGCCAGGAGCTGGTTGGTCGCCTGGGTCCTGGCTTTCAAGGCCGATCGGCGCGCCACCCGCAGGGAGCGGATCATCTCCACGCGGCCGTCGCCAGCCTTGGGGCACCCGCTCGCCGTTCCTGCCAGCACCGCCCTCGCCGCCGCCTCGGCGTCCACCGGGTCGCTCTTGCCCTGTAGGCGCCGGGTCCTGCGATCGGGGCGATCCACCTCCACCACGGTGTGGCCCACGGCTCGCAGGTGCCGGGCCAGAGCTGCTCCGTAGCTCCCGGTTCCTTCCACCCCGAAGCACCGAACCGGGCCAAACCCACTCGCCCAGTCCACGAGCTCGCCGAACCCCGCCGGGGTCGTCGCCACGAGTCTCGATCCAAGCCGTGCGCCGAGGCTCGACAGGACAACCGCCACGTGGATGTCCGCGTGGGTGTCCACCCCCACCACCACTCCGTCCCGTTCTGTCACGATGGACCTCGCCATCCGACCTCCCTTCACTCGAGCGGACGGGTGGCACCAGTCGGCCGGGAGGGCGGACGGTACGGTGATGGGGCGTGTTGGCCGCGCTCCTATGAGGTCACGGTCCGCCCGACCGGTCGGTGCCCGAAGGGTCCGCCCGCCGGTCGACGGATCCCTACAAGGACACCAGGTCAGCACAGAAACGGGTCAGGCCAGCGGGGCAGAACCCTCCGGCCACATCATCACCGCACAGAAACCCGATTCGCCCGCCGACTGGCGATTCCGTACCATCCCCCGCCATGCTCTACGCGCTCTTCTATGCGATCACCCGGCGCGGTCTCCGGCTGAGCGGGATCTCCTCGGATACCGACGCCGAGGTACTTGTCCTGCGCCACGAGCTCGCCGTGCTTCGCCGGCAGATCAAACGCCCCAAGCTGCGTCGGAGGGACAAGCTGTTCCTCTCGGCGATGAGCAGGATGCTGCCTCGGGAGCGCTGGGCGGCGTTCAATCGTGACCCCGGCCACGCTCGTGCGGTGGCACCGAGAGCTCGTTCGGCGCAAGTGGACCTTCAAGCGTCGGCGTGGACAGGGACGCCCGCCCATCGATTCGGAGACCAGGGCGCTGATCGTGCGGATGGCAAGGGAGAACCCCCGCTGGGGGTGCGTACGGATCAAGGGCGAGCTCCAGGGCCTGGGGATCATCGTCTCCGCCACGACGATCCGTACGATCCTTCGTCGCGCTGGCCTCGGGCCAGCCCCGCGCCGGGACGGCCCGACCTGGCGTCAGTTCCTTTCAGCGCAAGCCAAGGGCATCGTCGCCTGCGACTTATCTGTAGAGGGACCCCCGGTCAAGTCGGGTCCCCCTTGCGTTGTGTGGCCGCTTCCTCCTGGGGGCCCATCACGACGGACCGGAGCCTGGGGCAAGGTGGAGCGCCCCACGGGACGAACGACCTTGCCGCAGGCGAGGACCGTCGCATCCTGGGACGGGATGAAGCAGTCGTTGAGCTACGGCGGAGGCATCACCTCCTGTGCCACGGGGAGGGACCCGTGCGCGCGGGCGCCCAGGCTTATCTCGGTGCTCGGGGAGATCCCCGGCGACATGATGGTGGATCGGGTGACCCGCGTGACGGGGTGCGGCCGCTCGGTCTTCTTCGGCCGTCCACGATGTAGCTGTGGCGGCAGTCGCAGTGCGGGAGCCGACCGCGAGGCATCAACGGTGAGGACGGGCAGGGCGCGCACGGGATCCATCCTTTAGGCCGCCGGGCGGGGAGAAGGACATCGTCTCCCAGCTCCCGCAGGAGGTGGTGCGCCCGGCGGCACAGCTTGCGGGCCATGGACAAGCACGCCCGGTTGTGTTCGAGGCGCCTGGCGAGCTCCGCGAAGTAGGCGTGGTCGGGGGAGGCCGGACGGGCGGCGCACTGGGCGGCCTCGTACAGGGCTCACCGGAGGACCTCCGGACCTTGCCTGGACAGGTGGCCGGGGGCCCGGCGATCGTTTGACTCGTACACCGTGACGTCTAGGCCCGCGTAGCGAACGGCGTGATCGGAGCTCGAGAACCGCCTGCAGTCGCCGAGCTCGGTCAGGATGGCCACCGAGGTGATGGGGCCGATCCCGTAGAGGGTGCGCAGGGCCCGACACCCCGGTTGGTGACGGGCGAAGACTGCGAGGTCACGGTCCAAGGTGGAGACCTCGGCCTGGATGTGCTCCAAGGCGGCGAGACCGACGGCGAGGACCCTTCGTCCTGCCGGCGAGAGCTCGGTGTCGATGATGCGAGCCCGTCCGGCGGCGGTGGCCATGCCCTTCGCCGCCGGGGCACCCTGGTGGTAGAGCTGAGCCTGGATGCGCTGCATCCACTCCCTGCGCTCCTCGACGAGGGCCTTGCGCAGGCGGGAGAGGGGTCCGGGCTTCCAGGATGTGGGGTGGGGGATCCAGCACTCCGGCAGCCGGGCCTCGAGGAGCAGCGCGGTCATGTGCTCGCAGTCGGCCCGATCGGTCTTGGCCCGATGCTTGGGGCCTCGCCGGGCGCTGATCTCGGCCGGGTCGCCCAGGTGCGGAGTGCAGCCCGCCCGCGCGAGCTCCTCGACGACGAACCGCCACCCGGTCGTTGCCTCCAGGGCGAAGTGTGCATCGGCTCCTTCGAAGCTGACCAGCCACGCTCGCAGGGGCTCCCGGGCCCCGGGGGCGATG
>DASSSA010000112.1:0-6275 GCA_035701505.1 Actinomycetota bacterium | reverse complement strand
GCTGAACGCCCTGAGCTACTGGCTGATCCCGCCGGTGGCCGTGCTCCTCCTGGCGGCCCCGTTCGCCGGAGGGTGGGACAGCGGGTGGACAGCGTACCCCCCGCTGTCCGAGGTCAACGCGGGCGGACAGCTGCTGTTCCTCCTCGCCTTCATCACCTTCGGGCTGTCCTCGATCCTCGGCGGGCTGAACTTCCTGGCCACCGTGACGACGTTGCGGGCGCCCGGGATGACCTGGTTCCGGCTGCCGATCTTCACTTGGTCGATCGTGGCCGCTTCGATGCTCAGCCTCCTGGTCACCCAGTTCGTCGCCGCCTCGCTCCTGCTCGTGGTGCTCGACCGCGTTGCCGGGATGCAGTTCTACAACGCGGCCGGCGGAGGGAACCCCCTCCTGTACCAGCACCTGTTCTGGTTCTACTCCCACCCCGCGGTCTACATCATGATCCTCCCGGGATTCGGGATCGCCCTGGAGGTGATCGCCCACTTCTCCCGGAAGCCCCTGTTCGGCTACCGGCTGGCCGTGGCGGGGCTCCTGGGGATCGTGGGCCTGTCGTTCATCGTGTGGGCCCACCACATGTTCACCAGCGGGATGGGGGAGCGCCTGGCCGCGCCGTTCATGATCACCACCGAGCTCATCTCGATCCCCACGGGCCTGGTGTTCCTCGCCGCCCTGGGCACGATGTGGCGGGGGCGGCTGTGGCTGCAGACGCCCATGTTGTTCGCCTTGGCCTTCGTGTTCAACTTCCTGATCGGGGGGGTGACCGGGATCTTCAACGCCGACGTGGCCACCGACATCCATCTCCAGGACACCTACTTCGTGGTGGCCCATTTCCACTACACGATCGTGGGCGGGGAGATCTTCGCCCTATTCGCGGGGATGTACTACTGGTTCCCGAAGATCACGGGCCGGATGTACGGCGAGCGGCTGGGCAAGCTGCATGCCTGGTGGATGTTCCTCGGGTTCAACCTGACGTTCATCCCGATGTTCTGGCTGGGGATCAACGGGATGAACCGGCGGGTGGAGGACTACCAACCCAACCTTGGAGGGGTGAACCTGTTCGCCAGCGTGGCCGGCTTCCTGCTCGGGGCGAGCTTCCTGGTGTTCGTGTGGAACGCGGTCCGGTCCTGGGCGCGGGGTCCGCGGGCCGAGGCCAACCCGTGGGGGGCGAGCACGCTCGAGTGGCAGGTCCCATCGCCGCCGCCGAGGGAGAACTTCCCCCGGGTGCCCGAGGTCGTGGGCGATCCCTACCCGTACGGCGTCCCTGGGGCCAGGCACGCGTTGCCCCTGCCGGTGGCGGGAGGGGAGCGATGAGCGAGGCTCGGGCGGACCGGGGCCGCAAGATGCGGCTCGGCCTGTGGGTCCTCGGCTGGCTCGTCCTGATCGAGGTGGTCGAGTTCGTGGTGGGGGTGAACCTCCAGCATGCCCTGATCCCCCTGGTGGTCCTGGCCATCCCCCCCGCGTGGCTCATCCTCCGGTACTTCATGCACATCGACCGGCTCCGGGGAGGGGGCGAGTAGATGGAAGCTCACGTCGAGGCCGGGGTGGCAACGGCCGTACGGGCGAGAGCCAACCGCGTCGGGCTGTGGCTGTTCATCGCCTCGGAGTCGTTCCTGTTCGCCGCGGTCATCTCGGCCAGGTACTTCGTCCTCGGCGTGGAACGGCCACAGGACCTGAACCAGCCGCTCGGCTTCGGGATCTCGCTCGTCCTGCTCTCCTCCAGCCTCACGGCGTACCGGGCGGAGACCTCGATCGCCTTCGGCGACCGGGAGGGGTTCCTGCGCAACACCGCGTTCACGATCGGGCTGGGGGCGCTCTTCCTCGCCGGCGTGGGGCTGGAGTGGAAGGAAGGCCTCGAGTTCTTCCCCCCGGACACCTTGTTTGGGAGCGCCTTCTTCACCCTGATCGGCCTGCACGCGTTCCACGTGCTCACCGGGATCGGCGCCCTCGCGGTGGTCTACCGGCTGGGCCGGAAGGGCCGGTTCGGCCCGGGAGACTTCTGGGGGGTGGAGGGAGTCGTGAAGTACTGGCACTTCGTCGACGTCGCCTGGGTGTTCATCTACCCCACCCTCTACCTGGTGTCGTAGCCGCGGGGCCGTGGGGTACACGATCTCGTCTGAGACCATCCGACGCCATGGACGCCTCTGGAGGTCGCCGCCTTTCGAAGGTGCTGGTGTTCCCCTTCGCCTCACCGTCGGGGATCGGGATCGCCCTCATTGGTGGAGCCTCACGCCCCAGGCGGTACGCCGCTTCTACCTGGACGAACGCGCCTGGCACATGTCGCCCCCTTCGTTCGGTTCGGCCGGCACAAACGAAGGGGGCGAACGGGGTGCCCATCAGACGTGCGACCCGACCGAGGCTCCTTAGAGTCTCCGGACCCGCCGACGGCAAGCCGGACGGCCCTCTTGTTCCCCACCACCCCGGGAGTACAGATGAGCTCAGGAATGAGATGAAGGGAGGACTGCCATGAAGGCCTCCGACATCATGCACCGGCCTGTGGTGGCGGCCACCCCCACCGCCACCGGGCGGGACGTGGCGATCCAGCTCCTCATGGGTGAGTTCAGCGGCGTTCCGGTTGCTCAGGCTGACGGGAGCGTCGTCGGTGTCGTCACCGAGCTCGACTTGATCTCCGTCTTGCGTGGTGGAAAGGCACTGGAGACCACGCTCGCCCAGGACATCATGACGAAGGACGTCGCGACTGTGGGTGTCGAGACGCCCCTGGAGGAGATCATGAAGGTCCTGGAGGAGAAGAACATCATTCGGGTCCCGGTGACCGACAAGGGGAAGCTCGTCGGGATCATCTCGCGGTCCGACGTCCTGAGGGCAATGATCGAGCCCAAGTTCCTGCGGTTCGCCTGAGGTCGAACCCTGGCGGTGCCCCGCCGCTCCGCACCGACGTCCTTCGCCTTCCTCGCAGGCGTTGGCGGCTGGCGACCGGGCGTCTTCGCGATCAGGATCGCCTTCGCCCGACCCCGAGATGAACTACCTGGCCACGAAGGACCGCGCCGTGAGCGTCTGGTTTTCACCGGCTTTGATCGCGGAACCGAAGCCGTATCGGGTGTTGCGCTCGAGCCTCCCCTTCGAGGGCCTGCACCTGCTCCTGCATCCGATCCTTGCAGGAGCCGCTCGGGCCTTGATGATCTCCGGAGCCACTTCCGGTTGTTGCCCATCCGCGCCATGGTTGGGGTATCCACAGAGCAGTCTGCCAGCGACACGTGGCGCGAGAGGTTCGCACTCTCGTTCCGGCGGGCCGAGGGGCGTGCGGGTGGCAGAATCGGCCGATCAAAGGGAACCGTCACACGGGGATATGCGCACACGACCGGTTGACCTGTTTTTTGGAGAGCTCACACCGCCGTTTGACGCGGACTGCCAGGGATTGTGGGGGAGGCCCCTCTGCGGATGGCTCGCTTTCTCAGGCCTCTCGTCATCGCTCCAATGTAAGGACCCACGAACGCGTCCAACGTGTACCGGGCGGATCGAGATCATCGAGCGGGCCGGGCGCCCGGGGTGCTCGAGCGAGACATGGCCGGGGCCTCATGGGCCCCAGTCGACGAGGACGGGGGAGTCTGCTCGTTTGGCTGTGATCGGAGGCTGGCCGCCCGTGACGTCGATCACGTCGATGCGCTGCTTGAAGTCGCTGCGCCACCGCAAGACGGCGAGCCATCGCCCGCTCGGGCTCCACACGAGCCCCGTGATGTACGGGTAGCCCCGGGTCGAGATGAGGCGCCGATCCCCACCCGTTCGGGGGTCGAGGAGCCGGATCTCGGTGAAGTATGGGGGATTGCCGCGAGCGTAGGCGAACAGCTCCTCGGTCGGCGACCATCCGAGGGCCTCGGTGAACTCCTGGCTCTGTCGTCCAACGGCCGCGAGTCCTCCGTCGGCGTGGAAGACGACCGGAGTGTTGTTCACCCATGCCGAGACGTACCGCCCGGACGAGGACCATTCCGGGCTCGTGAACGTCACCGGCTCGCTGAGGCTGGCTCGCGCGATCCAGCGCCCACGAGGTGGGACCAGCACGGATCGCAGGTCGCTTGCGGGATCGAGCAGCCATAGCGGCCTCGGGCCCACGACGTCCACTACCAGCGTCCGTCCGTCTGGTGACCAATCGAAGCCGTCGACTCTTCCTAGTCCGGAGAAGCACCTGGCGAGTTTCGTTCCCAGATCGAGGGTGCAGAGGCTCGTACGTTGGCCGCGACCGAAGGGGTGGATCTTGGCCGGATCCACTCCGTAGACCGTCAGGCGGTACGCGATCCTCTCGCCGTCCGGGGACCAGAGGACCGGACCCAGGTCGCCCCTCGGCCCGACCCGAACCACGGTCCTTCTGTCGGTCGTGTCGTCGGCGAGGACCAGGATCCTCGGCTCTCGGGTGATCCCGGTCGGCTCCCTCTGGAACGGCAGCGCGAGGACCTCCGACCCGTCGGGGGACAGGTCGTCGGCCCAGATGGTTTCGCCGGGGCGCTGGAGTGAGGTCGGCTGATCGTCGGCGTGTCTCAGGATCACCGGCCCGTCGTTCGTGTACAGAAGCAGCTTCCCTTCCGGCGGTAGGGTCGCCACCGCTTCGCGACCCGAGGGGCTCGGCGCGGCCTTCGGGATTGCCACCGTGCCGGGTCCTGTGCATCCGATCAGGAGAAGCCCGATCGCGGCGACCAGTGGCCCGGATACGACGGCGTTCCGCGAGGTCCGCCGTCGGGGCGGGCCGTCGCGTCCCGGCGGCGGAGTCGAGCGCACGCTTCTCACGAACGACAGACTCTGGGAGTCCTGCCTCAGTTCCGCCCCAAGGTCGGTGCTCGATTCGCTGGCCGGGTGATTGTCGCTTGATGCCCGCCTTGGCCTCGGCGGACGTCGGGTGAATCACGCCGCTGGCTCGGCCGCAAGGCTCGTGATGACGCCGTTCGCCTGCCCGATCGTCTCCTCGTTCGCATCGGGACCGAACGCGACGTGGATCTCGAAGAAGCGGCCGGCGACACGGAACAGATACATCCGCGACGGCGCAGCGGCGGCGCACTCCCACCGCGCGGGAGGAGTCTGAAGATCGATCGAGAACCCGGGACCAGGGGAGTAGAAGTCACCTGCGTAACCCGGGTCGACGTATTCGACCACCCACACCAAGGCCCCATCCGCCGGCAGATCCTCGAGCGCGGGCTCGGGCCCGCACTCGCCACCCATCGGGAAGTCCCAGGTGCCGTAGGCGGTTACCACCCGGGGAGCCGATGAGCTCGGCACGGGGTCGTCCTTGGCGATCCACCCAGCCGGGAGGTCGACCGAGACCGGCTTCTCCGGGACCACCTCCGCCTCGCTGGACGCGGGCGGGATCTTGGGAGGGTCGATCTCGAGTGTCGCGAGGGCGTCGTTCACGCGGGCGAGCTGCTCGGCGGAGGGAGCGGGGGTCCCGAACTCCACGAACAGGTCGAACTGCCGGTCGGTGACCGCGAAAGATCGGTAGAAGAGGGCGTGACCAGGTGGGGGCGAGGTGCCGTCGTCGAGGATCTCGCACGTCGGGCAGGCGTCCTCCGGCCGGATCGCGACCGGAAGCGACACCGGCTGGTAGTGGATGGCGCTCGCATAGTTCTCGGACAGCACGAGGAACAGGTCGTCCGGACCGAGCGCCTCACGTGCCGATGAGCCGTCGTAGAGGTCGGCGATCGGCACGGTGGCGGCGTGAAGCGTCGGCTCGCCGACCGGCCAGCGAAACAGGATGCCGTACCACGTGTCCGGAAGATCCATCCGGAGTCCGAAGTCGTCGAGCTCCGACACGGTCTCCGGCAGCGGGGCCACGATGAGCCGCCCGAGCTCCTCCTGCGCCTCGCCGACGAGCTCGGGGGTCGGGTCCCCGGTTCCGAAGACGATCCTGACGCTGACGTAGCGGCCGTTCACCGTCGCGGTGACCACGGCCAATGCTCGATCCGGATGCTGTCCCTCGTACGCGGTGCTCGGGCGGTCGTCGATCGTGAGTGGAAGGACGCGGTCTGGGAAGTTCCGGCTGGGCGGGAGTGGGTTTCGGCTGTCGATCGAGTAGTTGGCCACGAGGATGATCCCGTCCGGAGGAAGCGTCTCCTCGGTCTTGTCCGGCCATCCATCCGGGAACGAGTTGGCCTCTCCCACCGACTCCTGGTCCTCGGCGAAGGGGACGTTCGATGCCCAGGCCTGGGCACCGAGGCTGCCGACGAGCGAGGGGTCGGTTGTGACGACATGCCAGTCCGGTGCAGGCTCGAAGTCTAGAACCGGTGCGGTGTCGCTGGAACTCGGGGTTTCGTCGGCGAACTCCCCAGAGCGACCGGTG
>DASSSA010000111.1:0-17038 GCA_035701505.1 Actinomycetota bacterium | reverse complement strand
GTCGGCCGAGTGCCCGCGCGAGTCCGGGCTCGCTGTACAGCACCGGCACGATGACCGTCACCTTCATCCGGACATTATCGGAGAGGTCGGGCGGGTTCTGGACCATCTGCTGCCGGCCAAGCGGGGGCTCCCCGGCGGCGGGCACCCTAGCCTGTGAGCGCCCCCTCCAGGCGGAGGAGGAACTCCTTGCGCCACTCGCTCCCGCCGTACTTCCCGATCCCGCCGGTGGAGGGGATCACGCGGTGGCACGGGACGACGATGGGGATCGGGTTGTCGTGGAGGGCGTTCCCCGCGGCCCGGGCGGCCCGGGGGCTCCCCGCGCGCTTGGCCATCTCCCCATAGGTGGAGACCGAGCCGAACGGGATGCGAGCCGTCGCCTCGAGCACCTTGCGGGAAAAGCCGCTCGGGGCGAGCGCCCAGTCCAGCCGAACCTCGAACCGGTCTCGCCGTCCCTCGAAATACTCCTCCAGCTGACGGCGCACGAGGTCCAGGGCCCGAGGGTCCTCCAGGACCCTGGGGGAGAGCGCCTCCGCCAGGTCCTCGATCACCAGGTCAGGCCGCTCGTCCGGATAGGCCACCCGGACCAGACCTCGGCGGGTCCCCGCCACGAGCAGGTCGCCAACCGGCGAGCCGATCGTCGCCACCGCCACGTCCTCCATGCCCTGGCGCCTGGCGGCATCGATCACGCCCTCGGCGGCCGCCCGAGAGGCGCCCTCCACGTCCGCCCGCCGCATCGAACCGAACTCATTCGTCATCGCTTTCCTCCCAGATGCTCGAGTTCCCGCATGGCCCGCAGCTTCTTCCGCCCCTCGTACGCGCTGGCCCGGGCGGCCTCCTCGCTACACCCGAGGGCCCGGGCAACGTCGGCATAGGGGAGATCGAGCACGTACCGGTGGACGACGGCCGCGCGCTGCCGCTCCGGCAGCGCGCGGACCGCCCGCCACAGCTCCGGGTCCCCGTCGGCCTCCTCGTTCGTCGGCCGTTCCGGCAGCTCCCGGACCGGGACCGCCCGCCGAGCCCGGGCTCGGCCGTGGTCGATGGCCTTCCGCGTCGCGATCGTCAACACCCATGCGCGGAGGTTCGACTCATCGCGCAGCTTCGGGTAAGCCCGGAGCGCCGCGAGGAACGTCTCCTGGAAGCAATCGTCAGCGTCGCCGGGCCCCACGGAGGCGAGCAGGAACCGGTACACGGGGACCCGGTGTTCCTCCAGGAACGTGGCGAACGGCGGCAGGGCCATCGTCTGGTTGAACGTCCCGAGCCTGCCGCGGCGTGAGACGGCCTTCACACCGGGGGCCACGGATACGATCGTTCCGACCCGGGCTCCGGGAATCGCGCCGACTGGATCAGCCGGTTCAGCCGGCTCCGAATGGCTTCGAGCTCCCGCTCGGAGAGCAGCCGCCCGAGCTCCTCCCGAGCCGGCCCCCCCTCGAGCTTCCCTGCCAGCCCGCGCAGGTCCTCGCGCATGGACCGCGGAACGCCCTCCCCGGCGAAGTCCCAGATCACCGTGCGGAGCTTCGGGGCTTCGTGGAAGCAGACGCCGTGGTCGATGACGAAGACCTCGTCGTCGGTCCCCAGGAGACAGTGGCCGGACTTCCGGTCGGCGTTGTTGACCACGGCGTCGAACAGGGCGACTCTCCGGAACTCGTCGGGGATCCGCTCGGCCAGCGTGAAGTAATGCTCGTTTGGGTCGAACTCCATGAACAGCTGGACCGACCCCGGGCCTTCGGGCCCCGGGCGAAGGACGGTGGGGGGAACCCGGGGCCACCCCAGGGACCGAGCCACCACGTAGGCGGCCACCTCTCGGCGGCACAGGGTCCCGGGGGGAAAGTCCCACAGCGGGGCCTCCCCGTCCCGAGGCTTGTACACGGCGAGCGACTCCTCGCCTCTCGCTCGCACCTTCGCCAGGTAGGTGGAGTTAGATGCCCGAGGGAGGGGCCCCACGATCGACAGGTCGCCTTCCCGGAGGAGGGTGAGCGCCGCGCCGTCCGACGGCGTCAGCGTCGGGCTGGACCCCGATGGCCGTTCATCGCCGGGCACGTGTGGCCCTCCGGGTCGATGGGATTGCCGCAGAACTCGCACCGGGGCCGGCCGGCGGCGGCCACGGCGGCCCCCTGCCGGGAGAGGGCGAGCATCTGCTCTCGCGTGGCCCACATCCGGATGCGGTCTGGCTCAGGGAGGTCCGGCAACGTGCCCTCGGTCTCCACGTCTGCCTCTTCGTCCTCCTCGTCCTCGTCTTCGGGGACCAGCTCCTCGAGCTCCAACACCATGCGGTCGCGCTCCTCCTCGTAGCCGATGGACAGCCGGCCAACCCGCCACACAGGCTCGAGCGGCTCCTCGAGCTCGAGCTCCTCTTCCGATGGGCCTTCCCCGGTCTCCTTTCCCACCCGCGACAGGATGTCGAGGATCGAGGCCGACAGCAGCTCCACCTGTTGCTTCTCCAGGATCAAGGTGACGAGCTCGCTGCCGGTTCGGGCCTGGAGATAGAAGGTGCGCTCACCCGGGTCCCCGACGGCGCCCGCGGTGATGCGGTCGACATGCTCGAGGTCCATCGGGCTATCCTCGCACCTTCGCGCGCGCCCTCCCACGCGAGCGTCGGGGCGCGAGGACGGAGAGATCTCCCGTGTCGTTCACCTTCAGGATCCGGGGCATGCCGTCGCCGAGCGCCAGCACCGACACCGACGCCGTGTCCACCGAGATGCGGTGATACAGATCGGTGTGTATCCCGGCGAAGTGCGCGATGGCCAGCCGGATGGGATCGGCGTGCGAACACACCGCGACCACCTGCTTGGGATGGGCGGCCGCGATCCGCTCCAGCTCGGCGACCATCCGGTGCTGGACCTCGAGAAGGCTCTCCCCGCCGGGGAAGCGGGCCCGTGAGGGCACGTGATGGACCACGTTCCACAGCTTGGTCCGGGCCAGCAGCTTCACGTTCCGCCCGGTCCACGAGCCGTACCGGACCTCGCCGAGGTCGGAACGGGTGAGGACGCGGAGGTCCCGGGCCGCGGCGAGCGGCGCGGCCGTCTCCTGGCACCGCTCCAGAGGGCTCGCATAGGTGGAATGGATCGTCACGCCGTCGAGGCGCGCCGCCAGGCGTTCGGCCTGTTCGCGGCCGAGGTCGTTGAGGTGAATCCCCGGGGTCCATCCGCCCAGCACCCCGCCGTCGGTAGCCGCGGTGAGGCCGTGGCGGATCAACACGAGGAGCATCGGGGGCAGGATAGCGCCGGCCCCATCGGCCGAACGCGGCGTTCCCGGCGAACTCCAGGTGCCGGATTACGATTCACGGTTGGGGAAAGCTCGTGCTGGAACGACCTTTGGAAGGAGGCCCCATGTGCCTGTCATGCGGTTGCGGTGACCCGAACGCGGATCACGGCGATCCCCGGCATATCACGATGGAGGTACTGCAGAAGGCCGCCGAGGCGGCGGAGATCGACCCGCAGGAGGCCGCGGAGAACATCACGGCCACCATGGCCAAGGCCCAGTAAGACAGTCGCGGAGCCCCGGACCACTGAGACCCAACGCGGGCGAGCCTCCCGGCGCCTAGGTCCTGGCGGCGGGCAGGCGGACCTCGAAGCATGTGCCGCGGCCCAACTCGCTCGTGACGTTCACCGTCCCACCGTGGTTCTCGATCACGTGTTTGACGATGGACAGGCCGAGCCCCGTCCCCCCGGTCTCCCGGGACCGAGCCCGGTCGACGCGGTAGAACCGCTCGAAGATCCGGGGCAGCTCCCTCGTGGGGATGCCCACGCCAGTGTCGGCCACTGAGAGCACGACTTCCTCGTCCTCGCCGGACAGGGTCACATCGACCCTGCCCCCCGGCTTCGTGTAGCGGATGGCGTTGTCCACGAGGTTGCGAACCAGGAGCGAGAGGTCCCGGGCCGATCCGCGTACCGGCGGAACCGGCCCGAGATCGATCGACAACGTGAGCCCGCCCTCTCGGGCCGTCTCCTCGAACCGGTCCCGTTCCTCCTTCACTACCTGGTCCAGACGGACCTCCTCGTCCAGCTTGTCGCCCGTCTCCAGGCGTGAGAGGTCGAGCAGATCCGACACGATGCGGGACAGGCGAAACGCCTCGCGTTCCAGCTGCTCGGCGAATCGGGGGATGACCGAGGGATCGTCGCGAGCCGCCGACCGGATCGTCTCCCCGGCGGCTTGGATCGAGGCGGCCGGCGTCTTGAGCTCGTGCGAGGCGTTGGCCACGAAGTCGCGGCGCACCGCCTCCAGGCGCTTGGCCTCGGTCACGTCGCGCACGACGAGCAGGACGGACCCGTCGTCTCCGACCGGGATCGCGGTGGCTCGAGCCCATCGGCTGGGGGAGCCGGTCTCGACCTCCACTACGTCCGCCCCTCCGCCCGCCGCCGCCCTGCGGGCGGCCTCCTGGAAGGCCATCGGCAGCAGCCCCGATATCGTGAGGTGCCTCGTCCCGAGGAGGCGTTCGGCGGCCGGGTTGGAGAGCCGGACCCGGCCGGCGGGTCCCACCAACACCACCCCTTCCTCCATGGACGACAGGACGTTCTCCATGTTGGACCTGTCCTCATCCAGGGACCGCACGCGCTCTTGCAGATCCGCGGATGACCCTCTGAGCAGCTCGGCAGCGCGCCGGGACCGGTCCGCCGAACGGCGCTCGCGGATCGCGACGGCGGTCGTTGCCGCGACCACCAGCCCCGCCCCGACCCCGAGGACCCATTCCATGATCGCAAGTGTAGAAGGGGCGATCCTTCATCCAGCGTTCGCGGGGCGGTTCCCGAGGTTTCATCGTGCAGGCATACGGTCAGGGTCGAGAGCCACGGTCCGCGTGCGAGGGAACAGTGCCGCCGACCTTCCTCCGGCGGTAGCCGCGGCCGGTCGTTCACCGAGCGTTCATCTGTGAGCCCATGGGCAGTCACCCCACCCACCTACGCTCGAGGTCGATGAAGGGCCGCCGCAGACGTGCACTGTGGTCGACGGGGGGACGGCCCGGCACCTCTCTCCTGCCGTCCTCCCGTTCGCCCTTTCCGAATTCGAGCAAGGAGGAAAGATGAGCATGAGTAGGGCAGCATCGATCGTCGTGGCCGGCCTCTCGGTTCTTGCGGTGCTGGGAGCCGCCTGTTCCAGTGGGGACAACGCCGGCTCGGGGTCGGGAACGCCTGCGCTGTCGGGCAGCGTCGCGGTCTCGGGCTCGTCGACGGTCCAGCCGATCTCATCGCTCGTCGCCGAGGAGTTCTCCTCCGCGAACCCCGACGTCCAGATCAGCGTGGACGGGCCCGGGACGAGCGATGGGTTCGTTCTGTTCTGCAAGGGCGAGACCGACATCAACGACGCGTCCCGGGCCATCGAGCCGGAGGAGAAGCAAGCGTGCAAGCAGAACGGCATCAGCTGGGTGGAGCTTGCCGTTGGCTACGACGGGATCACCGTCATGACGAACCCGGACAACTCGGCGGTGACCTGCCTGAACACCGGTGACTTGTACGCGCTGTTCGGTCCGGAATCGCAGGGCTTCAAGACCTGGTCGGACGCGGACACGTTGGACAAGGAGGTCGACGGCACCGGGAATCTGCCGGATCTGCCGCTGCAGATCACGGCCCCGGGCCAGGAGTCGGGGACCTATGACGCGTTCATCGACCTGGCCGGCATCGAGGACACCGCCCTGGACCGCGGGCTGGCCGAGGACAAGGCGGCGGCCCTGCGGCCCGACTACCAGGCGTCGGCCAACGACAACGTGATCATCCAGGCCATGGAGGGCGACCCCGGAGCGCTGGGCTTCGTCGGCTTCGCCTACGCGGAGCAGGCGGCCAGCCAGATCGACATCCTTCAGGTCGACGGGGGCACCGGTTGCGTGGCTCCCAGTCGGGAGACTATCGCCGACCACAGCTATCCGCTCTCGCGGACGCTCTACATCTACGTCAACGAGGCACAGATCGCTGAGAACCCCGCCCTGAAGGCATACGTGGACTTCTACATGGGCGACGAGGGGATCGTGAGCGCCGTCCAGCAGGTCGGATACGTCGACCTTCCCACGGACCAGATCGAGACCTCCCGGGTCGCGTGGTCGAAGGCATCCGCTTAGCACAACGGCAACCCGACGAGGGCCGGGCGGTCGCAGACCGCCCGGCCCTCCTGGGCTCGAGAGCGACGGGGTAAGGTACGCACGGGATGAACACCACCTTCGGGGAATCCATCCGCGGAGAGTTCACGCCGGAAAGCCTGCGCGGCAGCGCTCGGCGGCGGCGGAAGGAGCTGATCATTCATCGGCTGTTCTTCGCCGCAGCGTTCCTGTCGATGATCGTGAGCGCGCTGATCGTTCTTTCCCTCCTTGGGAAGGCCATCGCCTTCCTGGCCAACATCGACCTGACCAACCTGGTGGCTCCGGGTTGGTTCCCCCGCCAAGGGATGTACGACCTGCGAACGATCTTCGTGGGGACGCTGCTCGTCACCGGGGTTGGCATGCTGGTGGCCGCGCCGCTCGGCCTGGGGGCCGCCATCTACCTCTCCGAGTACGCGCAGCCGCGGGTGCGGCGAACCCTGAAGCCGATCCTGGAGACGCTGGCCAGCGTCCCGAGCGTCGTCATCGGGTTCTTCGCGCTCACGTTCATCAGCCCGGAGATCGTCCGCCGCCTCGACAGCGAGGCCGGGATCTTCAGCCTCGCCGCCGCCGGTATCGGGGTCGGGATCCTGGTCATCCCGCTGGTCGCCTCGGTGGCCGAGGACGCGATGCATGCGGTGCCCGGGGCGCTCCGGGAGGCCGCCTACGGCCTCGGTGCGAAGCGGATGTCGGTCAGCCTGCGGGTCGTGGTGCCGGCGGCGGTGTCCGGCATCATGGCGGCGCTCATCCTCGGCGTCTCCCGGGCGATCGGGGAGACGATGGTGGTGGCCATCGCTGCGGGCGGCACGGGAGGCTCCCTGTTCACCTGGAACGTCTTCCGCCCGGGTCAGACGATGACCGCCGCGATGACGTCCCTGGCCATCGGCTCGGACCAGGTTCGCGGGGCCGACCAAGCGTTCAACAGCCTGTTCTTCGTGGGACTGATCCTGTTCGTCCTGACGTTCGGTCTCAACCTGATCAGCGACCGGTTCGTCCGGCGAGTGAGGCAGCGGTACTGATGGTGGCCTCAACCAGCGCCACGGTCGGCTCGGTCGACCTGCTGCTCCGTGGGCGGCGCCGAGAGCTCCGCGGCAGGCTGTTCGAAGGGTTGCTGCTCCTCACCCTGCTCGTGGCCCTGCTGATCCTCGCCACCCTGCTCTTATCGATCGTGCGGCAGGGGTGGCCCGTGTTCGCCGAGCGGGGGATGGATTTTCTGACCTCGCCAAAGTCGAGTCTGCCGCAACGCGCCGGGGTGGCCCAGGGCTTGATCGGCTCGCTGATCCTGATGATCTTCGTCGCCTTGCTGGCCTTCCCCCTAGGGATCGGGGCGGCCGTCTACCTCGAGGAGTACGCGCGAGACACCAGGCTCACCCGCCTCATCGTGACCAACATCCGGAACCTCGCGGGGGTGCCGGCCATCGTGTACGGCATCCTCGGCCTGGTGATCTTCGTGGACTTCCTGCGACGCATCACCGGTCCGGGTGGGGGCGAGCGCGGGGTGAGCTACATCTCGGGGGGGCTGACCCTCGCGGTGCTAGTGATGCCCATCGTCATCATCACGACCATGGAGGCGCTCCGGGCCGTCCCCCAGAGCATCCGCGAGGCCGCCTACGGCGTTGGAGCTACGCGGTGGGAGGTCGTTCGGAGCCACGTCCTACCCTACGCGGCCCCCGGCGTGCTCACCGGCACGATCCTGTCCCTCGCCAGGGCTTTCGGAGAGACCGCGCCGCTCCTGCTCGTCGGGGCGGTGACTGGATTCCTGGCCACGGGGAGCGGAAGCCTCCTGGAGACCCTCCGGGGGCAATACACGACCCTCCCGACCATCGTGTTCGACTGGTCGCGGTCCTTCCAGCAGTTCCAGCAGCTCACGGCCGCCGCCATCATGGTCCTGCTCGGTACCATCTTGGTGGTGAACTCCGTGGCCATCGTGTTGAGGAACCGCTATGAGCGAAAGTGGTGAGCCCATGGACGTGAAGGTGGCTGCGACGGGGAGCCAGGAAGAGGCCGAACCCAAGGTCACGATCCAGACCCCAGAGCCCGCCCGGCGGCGTAGCGAGGCCGAGCGGGAGCTGGTCTTCGACGTCCGCGACGTCAGCGCCTACTACGGCGACTTCCGCGCCGTTCGCGACGTTACCCTGCCGATCAGGAAGAACGAGATCACCGCCCTGATCGGCCCCTCGGGCTGTGGGAAAACCACGGTCCTGCGGTGCTTCAACCGGATGAACGATCTGATCGAGGGGGCGCGGGTCGAAGGGCAGGTGCTGTATCACGGGATCGACCTGTACGACCGGCGGATCGACCCCGTCGAGGTTCGCCGGCGTATCGGCATGGTGTTCCAGAAGCCGAACCCGTTCCCCAAGTCGGTCTACGAGAACGTGGCCTTCGGTCCCCGGATCGCCGGGTTCAAGGGGAACATGGACGAGCTGGTGGAAGCGTCCCTGCACAAGGCGGCGCTCTGGGATGAGGTCAAGGGAAAGCTCAAGAACTCCGCCATGGCCCTGTCGGGCGGGCAGCAACAGCGGCTGTGCATCGCTCGGGCCATCGCTGTGCAGCCGGACGTGATCCTCATGGACGAGCCGTGCTCGGCCCTCGACCCCATCGCCACTTCCAGGATCGAGGAGCTGATGCGCCAGCTGGTGGCCGACTACACGATCGTGATCGTCACCCACAACATGCAACAGGCGGCCCGCGTCTCCGACCGAACGGCGTTCTTCACCGTGGACGTGGACACCGAAGGTCACCGGACGGGGTTCGTGGTCGAGTTCGACGACACGGAGGTCCTGTTCACCCACCCGAGCGACACGCGGACCGAGGATTACATCACGGGACGGTTCGGTTGATGGCGCGAACCCATTTCCACGAAGAGCTCGAGATGCTCGAGCTCGACATCCTGGGGATGGGGGAGCTGTCCGAGCGTGCGGTCGGCAAGGCCGTGGGCGCGCTCATCGAGCACGAGGACGCCCAGGCCCACGAGGTTGTCGCGGCAGACGACGAGATCGACGAGAAGTACATGTCGATCGAGAACCGGGTCCTGCAGGTGATGGCTCTCCAGACCCCGGTGGCCGGAGACCTTCGCCTGATCTCGGTGATCCTGCACTCCAATCTCCACCTGGAGCGGATCGGCGACATGGCCGTCAACATCGCGAAGATCTATCTGTCCGTCCGCCACCTGCCCACGAGTCAATCCATCCAGGCCCACATCCGAGAGATGGACGACGTGGTCCGTCCGATGATCCGAACGGCCATGGAGGCGTTCCGCCGGCGTGACCTCGAGTTGTGCCTTCGACTGCCGGAGATGGACGACCCGGTGGACCGACTGAACCTCGGGATGTACAAGGAGGTGGCCGCACTGGCCAGAGACCCCGAGCTCCTCAATTGGGGCCTTCGGATGATCCTGGTCGCCCGCCAGCTCGAGCGCGTCGGTGACCACTCGGTCGACATCGGTGAGCAGGTCGGATTCCTGCTCACAGGGGAATTCCGCGAGTTCACCGATGCCTCCCACCCCGTCGACATCACCCCAGACGCGGGCTGAGCCGGCCAGGATCCTCGTCGTCGAGGACGAGGCCTCCCTGGCGGACACGGTTCGGTACAACCTGGAGCGAGAGGGCTATGCCGTGACGGTGGCGTCCGACGGCCGGGCCGCTCTCGAGCGCTTCCGGGTCGATGAGCCTACCCTGGTGATCCTCGACCTCATGCTGCCCGAAGTATCTGGACTCGATGTCTGCCGCGCGATCAGGGCCGAGTCGGACGTGCCCATCATCATGGTCACGGCCAAGGACTCGGAGGCGGACAAGGTGGCCGGACTCGAGCTGGGGGCCGACGACTACGTCACCAAGCCGTTCTCCGTCCGCGAGCTCGTCTCGAGGGTCAGGGCGAACCTGCGCCGGGCTCGTCCCCAGTCGGCCGCGCCGACCCGCGACGAGGTGTTGACTGGGGGGCCCGTCAGTATGGACGTGGCCCGTCACGAGGTGACGGTCCGCGGCGAGGCGATCTCGTTGCCGCCGAAGGAGTTCGACCTGTTGGAGACGTTCCTCCGGCGGAAGGGCAGGCTGCTGACCCGCGAGTTCCTCATCGAGCAGATCTGGGGGCCCGACTACTTCGGGGACACGAAAACCCTGGACGTCCACGTGAAACGGTTGCGGCGCAAGATCGAAGAGAACCCTCACCATCCGGTGCACCTCGTGACGGTTCGAGGGCTCGGTTACAAGTTCACGGAGTGAGACCGCGTCGCTCGGGGGCGTCGCCCAAGGTTCGGCAGCGGTTCCCCCGGCGTTCAGTCCCGCTCCACCTCGATGGCCTATCACTGGCAGTCATGGACATCGACATCGAAGCTCGGACCTTCGATTGCCCCGAGTGTCGGTCCAGGCGGTCCGTGCTGCTCGGCGTGTGCGAAGTATGCTTCGCCGACTTCGGAGAGCGAGACGAGTCGGCCCCCACGCTCTTCGTCGATCGGCTCCTCTGGGACCTCAACCTGGACGAACCCACGTTCGGTGCCGACGATCGCCGCGCGTAGCGGCTCATCGCTGGCGGAGGGTGCTGGCGATGTGTCCGATCGCCTCGAACCCGAGCCGTTCGTAGAGCGACGCGGCTTGGGCTTCGGGCTCGGTCAACAGATACACGCGATCGAGGTTGGAGCGGCGGGCCTCCTCCGAGATCCGCCGGACCACGGCGCCGGCGTATCCCCTGCGCCGAGCCTCGGGGATAGTGACGACGTGGTCGACGTACCCCTCGCCTTCCACCCCGATCAGCGAGCCCAGCGCCAGTAGACGCCCGGCGTCCCGTACGGCGAACCACCGCTTGCCCGCCGGGATCAGCACGTCGCGTTCGATGTCCAGGAGCTGCCGGATCGCGTCCTGCTCGGTGATATGGAACTCGCCGAGGGATGCCCGGTACGCGGGCCAGAAGCTCGGATCGTTGGGATCGACCTCCTCCACGTCGATTTCGCTCGCCGCATCGGGCGCCTCCCCTCGCAACTCCATGACCGTGTCCCAGGAGAGCCGGTCACCCCGCGTGCTGGCCTCAGAGAGGAGCGCGGTGAGCTCCTCGGGGTGGAACACCACCATGTGGACGTGGCGGGCCCCGATCCGGTCCATGACCGGCAGGAGCGACGACTCCACCTCCCCGAGCGAGAGGGCAGCGTCATCCGTCTCGACCCGTGCGTAGTTGACGTCCCAGATGGCGGGGAACCGGGAGTCGGCGACGACCCCGCCCCACCACGCGGGCTCGACGGTCTCGAACGCCGAGTCGAGGGCCCGCCAGAACCGGAGGAGGGGTTCGAGTTCGGCCACGCGGGCGAGTGTAGCGATGGGCTGCGGTACGCTCGGCCCGAGATGCTCACGTGCCGCCATTACCGAGAAGGCCTCCTGGAGAAGGAGACACCCTTCGATCCATCCGAGGTGGCCGCGGCCCGCCGAGCCCGGACGCGGGTGTGGATCGATGCGATCGAGCCCACCGACGAGGAGCTGAAGCAGCTCCAGGACGCCTTCGGCCTGCACCAGTTGTCGATCGAGGACAGCAGCCGGTGGGGCCAACGCTCGAAGGTCGAGTTCTATCCCGAGTACATCTTCCTCGTGTCGCACGGCCTGACGCTCGACGAGGACAACGATCTGGGGGACCGCGAGATCCACCTGTTCGCCCGACAGGGAGCGTTCGTCATCACCGTCCGGCGGAAACCGATGCTCGACTTCGGTCCGGCGATCAAGCGCATGCAGGGCGAGCAGGGGATGGAGCACGAGGGCATCGGGTTCATCCTGTACCTCCTGCTCGACGAGATCGTCGACGCCTGGACACGATCGACCGACTCGAGGACCTGTCCGACGACATCGAGGAGCGGGTGAGCGCGGAGGAGGCTGAGGCGGCGTCGGAGGGGCTGGCGCAGGACATCTTCCACCTCCGCCAGACGGTCGTTCGTTTCCGGCGCCTGGCGTCGCCGATGCGGGAGGTCCTCGACCTGCTGATGGAGGCGGAGGGCGTCGTGACGCCGACGCTCACCCCGTACTTCCGGGACGTGCTCGACCACACGATCCGGGTCACCGAGCTGATGGACAACATCCGGGATCTGCTGACGGCCGCCCGGGAGCTCCAGCTGGCCCAGGTGTCGAACCGACTCAACGTGGTGATGAAGAAGGTGACGTCTTGGGGGGCGATCATCCTGCTCCCCACGCTCATCGCCGGCATCTATGGGATGAACTTCCGGCACATGCCCGAGCTGTCGTGGACGCTCGGGTATCCGCTCGCCCTGGGCCTCATGGCGGCTGCAGCGTTCGCCCTGTATCGGGGGTTCAAGAAGCGAGACTGGCTGTAGCGATGTGCCGGGCCCTGAAGGTGTTGTGCGTGGCTTCCGACCGGCAGGCGCTGATGGACCTGAAGAGGGCGACCGTGTCGGCGGAGTGGGAGCTCGCGCCCGGGGCAATCACCCAGGATGAGGCGCTGGCCCAGCTCGAGGCCGAACAGCCGCATGTCCTGGTGGTGTTCGGCGAGTTGGGAGCTCTCGTGTCGCGGGCCCGGGAGGACCGGCCGGACCTGCGGATCGTCTGCGACCGGGACTTGCCCGGCGCAACGGTGGTTGTTGGAAGGCCGGAGGAGATCCGCGACGCCGTGCGGGCCCTGCCTCACCCCGGGGGACCGGTGCGCTAGACACGGCTCAGGCTTGGCGAGTGGTATGACCGGGATCCGTGTTCGTCGCGTGCGCGGACGCCGCGGGTACGATTGGAGCCGTGCCGACGAAGGTCCTTCTGGCGGCTCCGCGCGGATATTGCGCGGGGGTGGAGCGCGCGGTCGAGGCGGTGGAGGCCGCCCTGGCCAAGTACGGAGCTCCTATCTACGTGCGCAAGCAGATCGTCCACATCCTCCACGTCGTTCGGGACCTCGAGGCCAAGGGCGCGGTCTTCGTGGAGGAGGAGACCGAGGTGCCGGAGGGGTCCGTGGTGGTTCTCTCGGCCCACGGCGTCGCGCCGGAGGTGTACGCCACCTCGACCGCACGCGGCCTCAGGGTCCTCGACGCCACCTGTCCGCTGGTCACCAAGGTGCATCTGGAGGCGCGACGGTTCGGACAGGAGGGGAGGTGGATCGTCCTGATCGGCCACGCGGGGCACGAGGAGGTGGTGGGGACCACGGGCCAGACGCCGGACAGGACCCTCCTGGTTCAGAGCGTGGAGGAGGCCCGCCGCGTCCAGGTGCCCGATCCGGACGACCTTGCCTACCTCACGCAGACCACACTGTCGGTCGACGAGACGAACCAGATCATCCAGGTCCTCCGAGAGCGGTTCCCGAACATCCAGGCCCCCCCGCGCGAGGACATCTGCTACGCCACCCAGAACCGTCAGGACGCGGTGAAGGAGCTGGCTCGACGGTCCGACGTCGTGCTGGTGATCGGATCGGACAACTCCTCCAACTCCAACCGCCTGGCCGAGGTGGCCAGGGAGCAGGGCACCCCGGCGTACCTGGTCGACGACGAGGAGGAGGTCGACCCCAGGTGGCTGGAGGGAGTCGACGTGGTGGGCCTGACGTCGGGAGCATCCGCCCCCGAATGGCTGGTCGAACGGATGCTGGCGTTCCTCGCCGGCCAGGGCGCAACCGAGGTGGAGGAGGTCCGGCTGACCCAGGAGCACCTGCGGTTCTCCGACGTCCGGGTGTAGGAGGCCGTTCAGGCCCAGGTGCTGAACGGCTCGGCGTCCTCGTCGGCGTCCTGACCGAACTCCAGGACCGCGATGAGGGTGGTGGTTGCTGAGACGCCGGGGATCGTGTGGATCTTGTCCAGGATCACCGGGGCTGCCTCCTCCCACGTGAGAGGGATCTCGGCGATCAGGTCGTGTTCGCCGGCCACCACGGCCACCCCGGCGACGTCGTCCATGGCACCGAGCGCCTGGACGACTCCCGCCACCGAGCCGGCCTCGGCGGCGGCCCTGATATGCACGTAGCACGCCACCCCGGGCCGGTGCATCGGCACGGCCGGCATCCCGGGACCGCCCGCGTAGACGCCGAGCATCTCGAGGGGCACGACCGGCGCCGTGTAGGTGCTCAGCACGCCCTCCGTGGCCTGGATGTGGCGAAGCACGGTCCGGGCTATCGATTCGAAGTCGGCGGCCTCGACGGCCACCATCACGTCCCACGGCCCCACCACGGCCACGCAGTGCCGGATCCCGCGCTGGCCCCGAAGAGCGATGACGACGTCCTCGATCTTCCCGGGGGCGACCCGGAGGTAGACGAAGGCGTCCACTGCTGCAGGCTAGGGGAGGGTAGACGTCGTCGCAAGGATGCGGTGATCGGGTCGGACCTCGTGGACGAGTAGCTCAGCCCGTCTCGCTGGCCGGCTGGGGCGCGCGACACAGGGTCTCGAGCTCGTCCGTCCCATCCTCCGGGCCGACGGCGATGATGCGATCGCCCGCCTCGAAGACCAGCCCGGCGCGCGGGCGATAGATCCATCGTCGCCCTCGTTGCACCGCCAGCACGAACATCCCGGTCTCCGTCTGGAGCCGGAGATCGCGAAGGGACTTGCCTTCCGCCGCCGATCCCGCCTCCACGACGGTCTCCGCGCCGGTCTCCTCGGTCTCCTCAAGGGCCATCAGGATCACCGGGTGCAGCTCCTCGCCGTTCTCCACGTACCAGGTCATCTCGCGGGCGGCGTCGGACACGGCCTCACTGGCCGCACCGAGCCGGAGCAGGCCGCGGAGGTCGTCGGGGTTACGGGCCTCGGGGCTGGCTCGGAGCACCCAGGACTCGAGCTCGTCGTGCAGCACGTCGCTCCGGGCTTCGAGGGTGGCCACCTCGGCGGCCAGGGCCCGGTCATTGAACAGGAGCGAGGAGTAGGCCAGGCCAACGGCCGCTTCCGAGGAGTTCTTCATCTCCACCAGGATGTCCACCGCCCGGTCCAGCTCGGACAGGGGTGGTGCATCGGTGTCGGGTGCCAGGGGAAGGGGTGGGGCCCCGGCCACGGCCCGGATCAGGCTCACGCCCTCCTCCGGTCCCTGGTACAGCAGGACGTCACCCTCGGAGACCACGCTGTCGGGCCCAGGGTCGAACTCCCAGTCGTCGCCCCGGCGGATGGCCAGGACCCACATGCCGGTCTCAGTGGGGAGGGACAGGTCACGGAGGCTCGCGCCGACCGCCTGGGACCCCTCGCGGACCTTCACTCGGCCGCACACCTCGTCGGCGTGGCGGAGGTCGGCCCGGAGCGCGTCGGGGATGCCGAGCTTCGCCGCCACGACCCGCGCGATATCGGAGGCCGCGTCTCCGATCTTGTCGATGGCGCTCGCGATCCACAGCACGCTCTCGATGGCCTCGGCGTCCTCGGGGCTCCGGGCGGCAAGGATGGCCAGCGTTCGGAGTCGGCGGAGGTACCCGGCCATCCGCTCCTCGAGCTTCTCGACCTCATCGGCCATGTCCTCGTCGTTGAAGAAGACCGCCGCGTAGGCCACATCGACCAGGAGCTCGGAGGCGTCCTTGGCTTCGACCAGGAGCTCTTTGACGTTCCTCGGTTCGTTCTCATCCATTGATGGCCACCCCCAATGTTGCCATAGCGATCAGGACCGCGGCGACTCCGACCAGATCCATGACGCTGGTGATGATGGGGACGCTGTGGTTGTCGGGGTCCAGGCCGAACCGTGACGTCACGATGGCCAGGTAGTAGCCGACCCCGATGACCACGGGCAGGACGAGCACCCCCGCCAGGAGCGTGCCACCGATCATGGTGCCCGCCCCCGGGTGGGCCAGGCCCGTGAGGTTCGCCAGGACTACGGCGACGGACCCGATGAACGCGAAGATGGCCACACCGAACACGATGACCAGGCCGGCGTCGAGGAGCGCGGGCGACTCCGGGAGACCTCGGGTAGTGATCAGGCCCAGCTGGAGCTTGGAGGACAGGCGCGATGACAGGATGCCTCCGAGCGCGCCGGCCTGCGACACGAATGGCGGGATCAGGATCAACAGGCCGGGGAGCGCGGTCAGAACGGGCTCCTTCGCCTGGAGCACGGCGCCGGCCGCGATGTCCAGGAGTGGGGTGAGAAGGATCACCGCCACCATTTCCGCGACGATGCGCCGCACGGGCTTCAGATCCGTCGTGATCGCCCGGACCAGCGAATAGACGCAGACCAGGACGCACACCGCTGCCACGATGGCGTTCACCGCGTGGTTCCGGGTGATGAACGTGGCCAGGAACAGCGTGGGGAGGGTGCCCATGTCCCCGAGGGCCGTGACCATCGGGGTGGCCACCGCATCCAGGTCATAGCCGCGGCGGTACGAGAGCACCGACAACCCGATTGTGAACAGAAGGATGAACACCGAGCCCAGGGCTCCGCCAACCACCGAGATCGTCACGAAATCCCATATCGAGATGGACCGCTGACCGAACGCGAGTGTGGCCAACCGGGCCAGGATGGCCAGCCACAGCGCCGAGGTGAACGTGGTGATCAATGCGACCTCGATGTTCTGGTAGAGGACGCCGTCACGGTCCAGGGTCACCTCGAACAGACCCGCGTGGGTGCTCGTGCCGAAGCGCGCCCCGATTGCCCCGAAGATCGTGCCGCGCATCCCGACGGCCGCGGGGATGAGCACGAGGAGCCCGGGAAGTTGCGTGAGCGTGTCGGTGATGTGGCCGAGCGTCAGGCCGGCGACGAAGCTCGCGAGCGTGCTGATGGTGAGGGCGGCCAGGCCCTGGCGAAGCGTTCGCCTCTCAGCCCGCAACGAGGCCCACAGGCGCCGGGCACGACGTGGGAACGCCATAACGGCACGCTCATCGCTTCCTTCTCGGGTCCGACAGGGATGGTGGGCCGTGGGGCGGCCCGAGGCAGTATGCGCCCGAACCGCTTGCGAGGCAAGCTTCGCCCCTCAGACCCAGTCGCGGGTCAGGGTCAGCCAGAAGGCAAGGCCGGCGTAGGGCCCGTACTTCTTGAACCTGCGGACCATGGATGCGTCGCTGACGGCTTTCCGGCCAACGTG
The DNA here is from genome assembly GCA_035701505.1 of Actinomycetota bacterium. GTDB lineage: Bacteria > Actinomycetota > UBA4738 > UBA4738 > HRBIN12 > AC-69. The sequence continues at coordinate 45 of DASSSA010000111.1, read as the reverse complement.
ACGGGCATAGGCCGGCCGGGTCCAGGAATCGAGGATCAGCTTGGA
>DASSSA010000110.1:0-2025 GCA_035701505.1 Actinomycetota bacterium | reverse complement strand
GGTTGGGGTCGAACACGACGATGTCGGCGTCCGAGCCCGGCGCGATCGTCCCCTTCCGAGGGTACAGCCCGAACATCTTGGCCGGCGCCGTCGCCACGAGTTGGACGAACCGGTTCAGTCCGATCCGCCCGTCGTGGACCCCCTGGAAGATCAGCGTGTACCGATCCTCCACGCTCGGCAGCCCGTTCGGGATCTTCGAGAAGTCGTCCTTGCCCAACTCCTTCTGACCCTTGTAGTTGAACGGCGCGTGGTCGGTGGCCACGATCTGGAGATCGTCCTGCTTGAGGCCGGCCCACAGCTCCTCCTGGTGATCCTTGGGGCGCAAGGGAGGAGAGCAGACGAACTTCGCGCCCTCGAACCCTGGCCGGGCCATGTCGTCGGAGGAGAGATAGAGGTACTGAGGGCACGTCTCGGCGTATGCCGGCAGGCCCCGATCGCGAGCCTCGCGCACCGCATTCAACGCGTCGCGCGAGGTCAGGTGCACGACGTACGCGGGCGTGCCCGCCAGCTCGGCCAGCTTGAAAACCCGATGGACCGCCTCTCCCTCCATCGCGGCGGGGCGGGACATCCCGTGGTACTTCGGCTCGGTCTTTCCCTCCGCCACGTACTTCTTGACCAGGACGTCGATCGGGCCGCCGTTCTCCGCATGCATCATGATCAGGGCGCCGCTGTCCGCGGCCCGCTGCATGGCGCGGAAGATGGACGCGTCGTCCAGCATGAACACCCCGGGGTATGCCATGAAAAACTTGAACGAGGTGACCCCCTCGCCGACCAGCTCGTCCATCTCCCTCAGGACCTGGTCGTTGACCTCCTTGACGATCATGTGGAACCCGAAGTCGGTGCAGGCCTTCTGGGCCTTCTCGTGCCAGGTGTCGAGACCCTTGCGCAGGCCCTCGCCCGTCCCCTGGAGCGCGAAGTCGACCACCGTGGTGGTGCCCCCGAAGGCGGCGGCACGGGTCCCCGTCCCGAAGTCGTCCGAGCAGAACGATCCGCCGAACGGCAGGTCGAAGTGAGTGTGCGGGTCCACCCCGCCGGGCATCACGTATCGGTCGGTGGCATCGATCACCTTGTCGGCCTGAACGGGCATATCCAGGCCGATAGCGGCGACCCGGTCGTCCTCGATGACGACATCGGCCCGCGCCGTCTCGGTGGCCGTGACGACCGTGCCGTTCTTGATGACCGTCCTCACGACCCGCCTCCCTGTACTCGACCGAACGCCACGTCGAGGGTCTCGATGGCCCGGGCCGCGTCCTCCTCGGTGACGATGAGCGGGGGCGCCAGACGGAGCGCGTTGCCGTACAAGCCGCCCTTGCCGATCAGCAGGCCCTGCTCCTTGCAGGCCTCCAGGACCTGGACCGCACCGTCGGTATGCGGCTCCTTGGTCTCACCGTCCTTCACCATCTCGACGCCGATCATCAGGCCCTTGCCTCTGACCTCTCCCACGACGTCGTACCGGTCCTCCAGCTCCTTCAGCCCGTCGAACAGGTACTTGCCCACCCGCTGGGCGTTGTGCTGCAGCTCGTTCTCCTCGATGTAGTCCAGGTTCGCAAGCGCGTAGGTGGACGCCAGCGGATTGCCGCCGAAGGTGGAGATGGAGTTGGCCCGGAGCGAGTCCATCATGTCGGCACGGCTCACCACCGCCCCGATGGCCATGCCGTTCCCCAGCCCCTTGGCGCACACCATGGCGTCGGCCTGGACGCCGTAGCTCTCGATCCCCCAGTAGGCCTCCCCGGTTCGGCCGAACCCCGTTTGTACCTCGTCGGCGATGAACGGGATGCCGAACTCATCGAGGATGCCCTTCGCGACCTGGAAGTATTCCGGCGGCGGGGTGACGAACCCTCCCACCCCCTGGATGGGCTCGGCGATCATTGCCGCCGGCTCGCCGGTGGTGGTGGTCTCGATCACGTTGCGGAGGTCCTCGGCGCAGGCCACGCCGCAGTCGGGGTAGCTCAGCCCCAGTGGGCAGCGGTAGCAGTACGGCGCCAGCGCGTACGACACGTTGAGCGGCGAGAACGAGGTGGCCGA